>JAGHUW010000160.1 GCA_018064625.1 Candidatus Cryptobacteroides equifaecalis
ATACGTCAGCTCGTTGACCGTCTTGCTGCCCTCAGGGAAGAAAGTCAGGACCCTCTTGAAGTTATCCTCGCCCTGAGCGGTGATGTGGAGGGGGAGACAACAGCCTTCTATATCTACAGGCAGATCGAGAAGTTCGGCTGCAAAGTATCTACATTGGCCCGCGGCCTGGGATTCGGAGACAATCTGGAATATGCAGACAGCCTCACCCTTGGCCGCTCAATCATCAACAGAACAGAATTTCATCCATGATGTCAGTCTTTGAATCCATACTTCTGGCCGCATCCCTCTGTGCGGATTGCCTGGCCGTATCACTTTGTTCCAGTGTGACACTGAAAAAGGTCGAGCTGAAGACCGTACTCAAGGTGTCCATCATCTTTGCCATAATACAGACGGGACTTCTCTGGACAGGATGGGCCTTCGGCGGGTTCTTTGTGGGCTTCGTATCCAGAATCTCCCATATCATCGGCTTCCTCCTTCTGATGTATGTTGGTGTGGGAATGCTCGTGGAAGGTCTCAAAGGCGAGGAAGATGTGAAGAATCTCAACGGTCTGCGCAACATAGTGCTCAGCGGCATAGCCACGAGCATCGATGCCCTTGCCGTTGGTATGGCCCAGTCGATGGCGGGAAGCTCTGCCGGGGAGATTCTGCCGCTGCTTGTCAGCGTGTTCGTCATAACCGCCCTGTCCGTTGTTACCGGAATGTTCGGCGGTCATATTCTGGGCAAAAAAACAGGACGATGGGCCGAAATCGTCGGCGGCATCGTCCTGATCTGTATAGGAGTGAATATCCTTCTCTAGAAGAATTACTCAGCCTTTCCCTCTGAACCGAGTACGTTCACAATCTTGTGGATGTACATCTTCTTCATGTTGTCACGTGCAGGGGTGAGGTACTGACGTGGATCGAAGTGTCCAGGGAACTCATCGAAGTGCTTGCGGATGGCAGCGGTCATTGCAAGACGTGAGTCTGAGTCGATGTTGATCTTGCAGACAGCGCTCTTTGCAGCCTCGCGGAGCTGCTCCTCAGGAATACCTACTGCATCAGGAAGCTTTCCACCGTGTGCGTTGATTGTGTCAACCTCGTCCTGTGGAACTGAAGATGATCCGTGGAGAACGATAGGGAAGCCAGGGAGCTTTGCCTCTACCTCGTGAAGAACGTCGAATGCGAGTGGAGGTGGAACGAGCTTGCCTGTCTTAGGGTCGCGTGTGCACTGCTCAGGGGTGAACTTGTATGCACCGTGGCTTGTACCGATGGAGATTGCGAGTGAGTCGCAGCCTGTGCGGGTAGCGAAGTCGATAACCTCCTCAGGCTTTGTGTAGTGAGACTCTGCAGCGCAGACCTCATCCTCAACACCTGCGAGGACGCCGAGCTCAGCCTCGACTGTTACGTCGAACTGGTGTGCGTACTCTACAACCTTCTTTGTGAGGGCGATGTTCTCCTCGTAAGGGAGGGATGAACCGTCGATCATGACTGAAGAGAATCCTGTGTCGATACAGCTCTTGCAGGTCTCGAAGGTATCACCGTGGTCGAGGTGAAGGACAATCTGAGGCTTCTCCCAGCCGAGCTCCTTTGCGTACTCTACCGCACCCTCTGCCATGTAGCGGAGAAGAGTTGCGTTGGCGTACTTGCGTGCACCCTTTGATACCTGGAGGATAACCGGAGACTTTGTCTCAGAAGCTGCCTGGATGATAGCCTGGAGCTGCTCCATGTTGTTGAAATTGAAAGCAGGAACGGCGTAGCCACCTGCAACAGCCTTTGCGAACATCTCGCGGGTGTTCACAAGGCCAAGATCTTTGTAAGAAACGCTCATAATATTGTTAAAAAAGATTTTATTTCAAAAAATCAGACAAATTTAACTATTTTTGTGGAAATCACATAATAATGGAAGGCAAAGTCGTAATATTCTGTGCTCCTTCGGGGGCCGGCAAGAGTACAATAGTGCATCATCTGCTGGAACTGCATCCTGAATTTGAATTCTCTGTATCAGCCACTTCGAGGTCTCCGAGAGGTCAGGAGGTGGATGGGGTGGACTATAACTTCATCAGCCCGGAACGTTTCCGCGAGCTCATAGCGGAAGATGCCTTCGTGGAATATGA
>JAGHUW010000093.1 GCA_018064625.1 Candidatus Cryptobacteroides equifaecalis
ACCACCCCTGGTTCTTACGTCCACTCCATGGAGATCAAGGAGAACGGCAAGATGGCGCTTCTTGCAGGTGTGGGACCTATGGGTCTTGCCTGCATCAATTACGTGCTCCATCGTGAGGACCGTCATCCGTCTCTCTTCGTTGTCACAGATATAGACCAGGCACGCCTTGACCGCGCTGCTTCCCTCTATACCAAGGAGTTTGCCGCTTCCCGCGGCATCGAGCTCCACTATGTGAACACCAAGGTGGAGAATCCTGTGGAGCTTCTCAAGGAGATCTCCGGCGGAGAAGGTTACGACGAGGTGGTCGTGATGGCTCCGGTACCTGCTGTGGTTGAGCAGGCAGACGATATCCTTGCCTTCGACGGATGTCTCAACTTCTTCTCCGGCCCGGGACGTGCTGACTTCAAGGCACCATTCAATTTCTATAACGTGCACTATGCTTCTACACACGTGGTAGGCACCAGCGGTGGAAATACCGACGACATGAAGGAGGCCCTTTATCTCATGGGCAAGGGCATGGACCCAGCAGGTCTTGTCACCCATATCGGAGGTCTCAATGCCGTGATAGACACAACCCTGAACCTGCCGAATGTTCCAGGCGGAAAGAAGCTCATATATACCCATATCGATATGCCTCTCACCGCAATCACAGAGTTTGCGTCCAAGGGAGAGACCAATCCGGTATATGCCGAGCTTGACCGCATGTGCAAGGCACATCAGGGACTGTGGAGCGTGGAAGCAGAGGAGTACCTACTCGCTAACGCAGATAAGTTGCAATAAAAATGAAACAGTTAAACACAAAATTGATGCATCCGGCTGACCAGCTTGTGCTGATCATCAGCCGAATCTATCGCGGAGGTCTTACCACCACATCCGGCGGTAACCTCTCGATCATGGATGAGAACGGGGACATGTGGATTACCCCGTCCGGTATAGACAAGGGTAGCCTCAAGCCTTCTGATATCATGTGTATCAAGGCAGACGGTACCATCATAGGCCCTCACAAGCCATCTTCAGAGTATCCTTTCCATAAGGCTCTATACAAGATGAGACCTAAGATGCATGCCGTCATCCACGCACATCCTCCAGGACTCGTGACCTTCAGTATCGTTCACCAGATTCCTGATACCAGAATCATCCCTCAGGCCCGTCACGTGTGCGGCCCTATCGGTTTCGCCGCCTACGATGTACCGGGCAGCGAGGCATTGGGAGAGAGGATTGCCGAGGAGTTCCGCAAGAACCCTGAGTACAAGGCTGTGATCATGGAGAACCATGGAGTTGTGCTCTGCGGAGAGGATATCTCTGACGCATACCAGCGCTTCGAGACTCTCGAGCTATGCGCAAGGACCATTCTCAATGCAAAGACCCTTGCAGAGCCTACCTACCTTACAGAGGAGCAGATGCAGAAGCATGAGATTCTCACCAAGCCTAACTTCTCTCATTTCATGAACGTATCATATCCTTCAGACGAGCGTGCGATACGCAAGGAGATATGCACCTTCGTGCGCCGCGCCTGCGACCAGGGCTTGATGAGCAGTACCTATGGTACAGCCTCTGTTCGCTGGAAAGGGGATGACTTCCTCATTACACCTTCACGTGTAACCAGATGGGACATCGACGAGGAGGATATCGTTCAGATAAAGGATGGCGTTGCCGAGGCAGGAAAGACTCCAAGCCGTGCAGCATCCTTCCACTACGAGATCTACAAGCGCAACCCTAATGTCAATGCGATTGTGATGACCCAGTGCCCTTCACTCATGGGCTTCTGTACCACAGACGCGAAGTTCGACGTGCGTACCATCCCTGAGAGCTGGATCTTCCTTCAGGATGTGCCTAAGTTCCCATTCGCCTCACAGTACACCAATGCGGGTGAGGTTGCGGACACCTTCAAGTCACGTCCTTGCGTGATGCTCGCCAATGACTGTGTGGTTGTGGCATGCAACTCGCTCATCAACGCATTCGACCGTCTTGAGGTTGCCGAGTTCTCTGCAAAGTCTCTTGTGCTTGCAAAGAGCCTCGGTGAGCTTCATCCTATCACGGACGAGGAGGTCGAGGACCTGAGGGTGGCTTTCCACGTAGGTGAGTAATTTCAGGGCGTGAAGGGGAGTAGCGGACATAGTTTCAAGTATTGGCAGTGGAGAGTCATCATCTGCTCGATGGTAGGCTATGCCATGTTCTACTTTGTCCGCAAGAACTTCTCTTTCGCCATTCCTCTCATTCAGCAGGCGTATCCTGATATCACCAAGGCTCATTTCGGGGCCATCATATCCATAGGTGGTATAGTTTACGGTATATCCAAACTGTTGAATGGTATAATAGCAGACCGTTCAAATGCCCGGTGGCATCTTGCCATCGGGCTTGGCGTCTGTGTAATTGCCAATATCCTGTTCGGCTTTACGGGCAGGCTTACCGTGCTGCTCACGGGAGCGGCTTCAGGGCCGGACTTCATAGGAGGTTTCGTAACCATCATGTCCGTGCTCTATATCATCAACCAGATATTTCAGGGTAGCGGAAATGCTCCCTGCTATCATCTGCTCGTGAATTGGATTCCGCCGCATGAGCTGGCAACCAAGATGAGCATCTGGAACGTCTCGCACAGTGTGGGAGCCTTCCTTGTCGCTGTTCTCTGCGGGTACATCACTTCGTGGCAGATGTGCTTCTGGCTTCCGTCGGCCATAGCCGCATTCGGAGTCCTTTTCATCATCTGCACCTTGTGTGACACGCCCTCGTCTGTGGGACTCCCTGAGCTTCCTGCCACGAAGAATGAGTATGAGTCCAGCAGTGATGCGGGTTCTGCCGAGGAGAAGAAGGCGTTCCGCACTTATCTTCTGCACAAGGTTTTTCTCAGTCCGGTGGTGTGGATAGTCGCGCTTTCTGACCTTCTGGTCTATGTGGTGCGCTTCGCCGTGCTTGACTGGGGCCCTTCCATGCTCCAGGACATGGGACTGAGCCCGGCCCTTTCCGGCTGGACCGTTGCCATCTTCGAGGTGGCGGGCTGCGTGGGCATGGTCTTCGCCGGCTATGTGTCGGACAAACTTTTCAAGAGCCGTTCGCAGAGGGTTTTTGCAATCGAGATGGTTCTTGTGGCTCTCTGTCTTGTTGCCTTGCATTTCATTCAGGATATGGACAGCCCTGTGCTTTTCCTTGTTGTCCTTGCCCTTGCCGGCTTCTTCCTTTATGGCCCCCAGGCCCTTGCCGGCATCATCACATCCAATGAAGTTTCAAAGAAGGGGTCTGCTACCGCCGTTGGCATCGTCGGCTTCATGTCTTATCTCAGCACCCTCATCACGGGTTATCCTCTCGGCCTTTTCGCGGACAGATTCGGCTGGCATCCCGTCTTCATCCTTATGGCTGGCGTAGCCCTTCTGGGCTGCCTTCTCATCGCCACCCTCTGGAACCTCCG
>JAGHUW010000133.1 GCA_018064625.1 Candidatus Cryptobacteroides equifaecalis
ACCTCATTGATATCGTAAAAGAAGTCCGAAGGATTACCTACCACAAGCACGGCAGCAGTCTTCTCTGTAACCTCGGTTGTGATTCCGCCAAGGAAACGCAATGCGGCAGCCTCGTCGAGATCCGCCTCATGCACACCAAGTATTGCAATAGAACCGTCGTATGAGATTCCGTCATCGCAGTGAGACTCATTCTCTATAATCTTGGTCTCCTTCATCCTGTCTTTCTGGCAGCCGCAGAAAAAGCCTGTCAGCAACAATAAGACAAATAGTAAATAACTCTTTTTCATTAGTTTATACAGTTAATTATTATTTCCCAAATACTTTCTGTCCCTCGAAATAGGTTCCGATCACATTAGCTTTGTGAATATCACTGGCAGGACAGGTCTTCTCATTCATCACATCCTTGTCGATGAGAACGAAGTCGGCGTACTTGCCAACCTGGATGCTGCCGCGCTCCTTCTCGTTGTGCATCTGATATGCACCGTTCAGAGTCAGGCTCTTGAGGGCCTGCTGGCGGGTAACAAGTTCCTCTGGCCACAGAGGTTCATAACCCGATTCTGGCAATATGCCCGTGACGCAGATTTCCATTATATGGAGAGGCAATTCCGAACTGCCGGAGAGCGCAGGAAAATCGCTGTGAGACGACATCATTACACCATTATCAAAATACGATTTGATTGGATAGAACTCATTGACATACGTCTCCGGGAGAGTCTCGCGAAGGACGTCCTTTACACCATCAGCGGCAATGTGCCACAGCACACCCGATGTGGCTACGATATTGTTGGCCGCCATGACCTGGTAGTCTTCTGCCAGGACATTGCGGACGTGCACGAGCGTGTTGCGCTTCTCCTTTTTACCATTGCCGGCAAAGGCTGTTACAGCCAGGTGAACAGCCTCGTCACCCATAGCGTGTACATGCATCGTGTAGTCATGAGCATTGACATCAGCCGTGATGGCTGCAAATTCTTCAGGCGTCCAGTTCGGCTCACTCACGCCTCCTTCCTCATCAATATATGGTTCACGTACATAGCCTGTATGAGTCTCCACTGTGCCATCCACGAACAGTTTGATATAATTCGGGTTGATGTGCCTTGTGGCGAAACTGCTGGTAGCAAAAGCTTTCTTGAATTCCTTCTCACGATCGGTCACACTCAGGGAACTCTCCACCTCATACGCCAAACCGAGACAGAGGTTTAGTTTGCCATCGACATCCAGTGCCTTGGCAGCCTCATAGAAGCGAGGATTACCGTAGTAGTTAGCCCATCCTTCAATGTACGATACGTAGCCCTTGCTATGGAGAGCATCTCGTGTGAGAACAACTGTCTGTGTTGCCTCGGCAGCCCCCATCAGCGTGAGGAAGTCAATACCATTGAGACGGCAGAAAGTACCTGCCTGCTCCTTAAGCAGGCCGGTCGGGTTGCCCAACTCGTCCACCACAATCTCTCCACCTTTAATCTCGGTAATGATCAGTTTGCCGTTCTCGTCCATAATGCCGGCTGCCTTCATGCATGCTGTATTGGCAAGGCCCTTATGACCCTCGCCGTCTGCAAAATAAAGAGGCAGGTCCGGACAAACCTCATCCAGTTCCGCCAGCGTAGGCATGCCAAGAAACTCGAAGAGCTGGTATGTCCATCCAAAGCCATAGACAGCCGGTTTGCCCTGCTTTTTAGCCTGCTGATACGCATCGGCCGCCAGTTGCAGGAGTTCGAGCGGCGTGGTGGTAAACTCAAACTGGAGTGAACCCATGGCGGTCATACCATAGGACATCATGTAGTGTGAGTGTCCATCGGTGAATGCCGGGGTCACCATGCCTTTGCCGCGATGGTCGACCACCGTCGTTTTGGCTCCCACGTATGATTTGGCACCATCCTCGCCCCCGACATACACAAACTTGCCGTCTTTTACAGCAAAAGCCTTTGCCTCGGGTGACGAGTCATCGACAGTATATACGGTTCCATACACTACAAGATCCGCCTCATCGGAGATGGGGTCATTTTTCTTGCATGACATGATGTTCAGGCCCATAACTGCGATGGCCACTATGAATGAGAATATCTTACGCATAAGTTGTATCTTTTTTATTTTCCGTAAACGAGCTTTCCGTCAACGTAGGTGGCCTTGACCTCGGCATCCCAGATGCTGTCAAGATCCGCCTTGAGGAAGTTTGCATCGAATACCGCGAAGTTTGCGAGCTTGCCGGCTGCAATAGAACCCTGACGGTCCTCCTCCCTCCACTGGTAAGCCACGTTGGTGGTCATGGCCTGGAGCGCCTGCTCACGGGTAATACATTCAGACGCGTTGTGTACGCCCTCCTCGCCCAGATAAGGCAGTGTGCGGGTAACGGCAGTATAGACGCTGCGGGCAGCGCTCATCGAGCTGGAAATAGGATAGTCTGAATGGAAATTGACTTTGCAGCCAAGATCGGAGAAAGATTTGACAGGATACTGGGTATCCGCCCTCCTGCCTATGAATGAGCAGGTTATGCCATACTCCGGAAAGAGTCTTGGTGTCCACAGAGGTGCAACCACAGGAATGATACCATTATCGGCAAAAGCCTGGAAATCAGGTGAATCCACTACCTGCAGATGAGAGAGGGCATTGCGTCCTTCCTTTACTCCAGTCTGGGCCACAGCCTGCGAAATTCCCTCGATGGCTGTATGTACCGCCGCGTCTCCAATGGTATGGAAATGAACGTTCATGCCGTTGAGATTGTTGAATGCAACAACCTTGGCAACTCGCGATGACTCCGGACAGCGCTTGAGGCCGTAGTAGCCGGGCTGGTCAGTATATGCCTCTTCCAGCCAACCGGTATGAGCCTCTATGACACCGTCCATGAACATCTTGGTGCCGATGATCCTGAAGTACTCACCGTTATGTTTCTTATGCATGGCAAGCACATTGTTAAGGGCAGAATCCAACTTGGAGTCCGGCACGTTCTCGTCAATCACCAGATTGGCGTATGTGCGGAGCTTCCAAACGCCCTCGTCGCAGAGCTCTTGATAGGCCTCAGTAGCATACGGGCAGGCCAGACCCAGACCGGCCTCGGTCACTCCGGTAAATCCATAGCTGAACGCCCTCTCCTGCCACAAGAGCAGGCCCTTCTTGCACTCGTCCTTGGACATGCTGATCTTGCCGAGGATTTCGATTGCAGGATTCTCTGAAAGGTAACCGGTAGGATTACCGTCGGCATCCACGCGCACGCAGTCCGTGCCATATTTCCTGGCAGCCTCGGCATCGATGCCGAACATCTTCATTGCTGCCGTGTTGATCCACATGGAGTGCCCGTCCTCGGTATTGAGGAACATAGGCACATCAGGGCAGATGGCATCCAACATGGCTGCATTCGGTTCCCTCTCCTTGACATTCCAGCCTGCACCCTTGTACATAGGCATGCCAGGATGCTCGTCCATGAACTGCTTCATTGCCTGCACGTAGTCATCCATCACAACAACTCCCTCACGATATGTAACTTCGGTCAGGTCTACCTGCTGGAAACGGTCGGCTGCCAGAACGCCGTGGGTATGAGCTTCAAGAAAGCCCGGGTAGATGCTGGCAGTGCCGTAATCCTTGACAACGGTCTTGCCATCGCACAACTTGCGGGCGTCATCCGCCGTTCCCACAAATTCGATGATGCCGTCTTTCACGAATACCGCCTCTGCAGCTGGCGTGACCTCATCCATTGTGATCACGTTGCCAAGAAGCAGCAGGGTCTCATGTTTTTCGCCGCATCCTGCAAGGAGCAGAGCTGCACCGAGCAGGAGCGGTAAAAAATATCTTTTCATATTTATTTCTTAAAGTAGAAATCGAGATAATGAGGAAGAAGAAGATCCACCTGATTCTTGCGTGGGGTCTCCTGCATGGTCATGCTGCAATCCTTGCCTATTACCATTGTGTTCACGCCGTCCGGTGTATAAGGGGTCCACTCGATGCCCGGCTGGCTTGGATTGCCGGTACGGGCGAAGTTTGTGAACGCCTTGCTGAAGTTCTTGGTAAGGGTAGGATCGTATGGGCCGCCAACCTCATATGCCAGGTTGTCGAATGCGTAGGTGAGCTCACATGCGTGGCAAGCACCCTGCCATCCGTCGATACCCTTTCCGAAGTAATACATATAGGTCTTGCCCTTGCCGCCGGCAGCAACATGGTTGTTTGCCATCACAAGAGCTGCCAGACGGAAGAACATCTCTGTCTGCAGTTCGGTACGCTCCCAGATCTTAGGATACTTGGCAGAGATCTCGTCCTGGTCGCATACGACTGAGTTGATGAACTTGTCCACTACTGCACCGTCCTTGCCGAGTACATTGCGTATCTCCTCCTCCTTGCTGGTGAGGAAATGGTCGGAGAAGATCTTCAGGCCATCCTCTCCCATGTAGGTATAGAGGTATGCCCAGTACTTCATCTCCTCGGATGTGGTACCGATCATTACATCTACGTCCTTCGAAGCACCCTCGGCAAGAGCCTTGAACGGGTCTGAAGGGATGATGCTGCGTGCATCGTCACGCATAGGGTGGTTGTTGTTCTGAGCCAGGATGCTGCCGCCCTCGATACCCTGACGGCCTGTCTCCATCTCGAGAAGCTCGAGAATCCTTTCCTGTGAAAGGGCCATGAGCTCGTCCATGTTCTTGCAGCCGCTCAGACGGGTAAGAGCCTCGGCCATATCATACTGATCGAATTCCTTCTGTCCGAAAGTGAGGTTCAGTGCGCCTGACATAGGGATGGCACGCTGGAACAGACCCTCGCTTCCCTTTGCAACAAGATGACAGCTCACGCTTCCACCGCCGGCAGACTCGCCGAAGATGGTAACGTTATTCGGATCGCCGCCGAAGGCCTCGATGTTCTGCTGTACCCAGCGCATGGCCATCTGCTGGTCAAGGATTCCGAGGTATGGAGAGTCAGGGAATGCCTCGCCGCCGGGAACATGGCTGAAGTCGATGAAGCCCATAAGACCGATACGGTAGTTGGTGGAAACCAGGACGATGTCCGGGTTGTCGGCCACGAGGTACTTGCCGTCGTAGAGAGGGTCGATGGTACCGCCGAGGATGTATGAGCCGCCGTGGATCCAGATCATGACAGGCTTGTTCTTGGTGGTCAGGTCCTTGGTCCACACATTGAGGGTAAGGCAGTCCTCGCTGCGGTTGTAATGGCTGGCAGCCTCTGTCTCAGAGTAATTCTGGAGGGCTGGGTTGCCGAACTCGGTTGCCTGGAAAGTATCTGATGAAGCTGGAGCTGGCTGTGGAGCCTTCCAGCGGAGCTCGCCTACAGGTGGCAGGGCATAAGGGATTCCCTTGAATGAAAGTACGCCGTTATCTTCAACTGAGCCTACAAACTGGCCGTTGAAACATTTCACGGTTGGAGACTGCTGTGTCTGGCCACACGACATGGCAATTGCCAGAGTGCTTAACGCAACAATAGATCTTAATGTGTATTTCATAAATGTTATGTATAAAATATTTAGTTTGATTCTAATTTACCGTTACGGATATCCGAAGGCAGGCAGCCCATCACTTCCTTGAAAACCTTTCTGAAAGTGGTCTGGGAGCGGAACCCGGACAATTCGCTGACTTCACGTATAGGCATTTCCGGGTTTTTCTGCATCAACTTTATCGCGTATTCCACCCGGAGCGTATTGATATACTGATAGAAGGTAAGTCCTCGGCTGCGGAAATACATTCCAAGATAGGTGCGTCCTATATTGAGACGCAGACAGAGGCTCTCACGTGTGAGATCAGGCTCGAGGAAAAGCAGGTTACCCTCGCAGAGAGATTCCAGGCGCTGCTCTATGATGGCATAGAAGGCCTTGTCCTCAGATTTCTTCTCGGTCTCCGATTCCGATGGTTCTTCTTCCACAACATCGATATCCAAAGGCTTCTGATGGTATGTGCAATAGCAGAGATATGTCACATTGAAGAAAGTGAGAACCGTATATATGGTTTCCAGAGTCTGACTCCAGTTCCACTGGTATATCACGAATATTATGCACTGTAGCGCAAATCCGCCGAAGCAGTGCCATGACCATAGTATATTGCGGCATGAGGTCTCGCTGTACTCCGAGCGCATGCGGCGGACATAATCGCGGTATCCGCTGACATGGCTGGCCATAATAATGATGATTGATATCACACAGAGAGCACCGCCCAGATATAGCGGAAGCAGGTGATCGCCGTCCTTGGGAATCAGGGCGTACCATACAATCAGCAGGAGATAAGGAAACGCAAATGCGAGCGCGGGTCGCAGAAGATCCATCTTTTTCTGGGCCAGGACACGCATCACCACAAACACCATGGAAGTGTTCAGCATCAGGGTCACAAGAAAGCAGAAACCGTAAACCCAGTGAAAGTTGTCGAAACCTGCCAGCATGAAAGGAAGATAGATCAGACACTCGAAAGCGGACACCATAAGAAAGGCACCCACGCTGCGGGTCATGCGCTGCTTTATCTCGAACTCTCCACGAGTATATATCGCCTGAGGCCTGCTGAAGAGCATGACGCAACCCAACACCACCAGATATATGATTCCGATGATGTAAGTTAACAGGTATATTGAGTATCCAAAATCTATCATATCAGTCCTTCAATATATCAGAATGTGTATTTGATTCCCAAGAGCACTGCCCTGTGATTAGGTTTTGTAGAGACTATCTTGAGATAATTCATGTCTGCATTCCAGGTCTCCTCGTATATTTCCTTGTCAACGATATCCTTCAGCTCGGCATAGAGTTCCATGCCTTTGGCAAGGACCTTGGTAAGACGAAGGTTTGCTATAACGTCCTCGCCCTTGAGATTGAATGCCGACTGTTTGGCGCTGATATAGGCCAGAGTGGATGAAAGGATTGTCGTCTCGTTCAGGAATAAGTCTATGATTGTTCCAAGCTCGTAATTGAAGTCGTTCTTGTCCACAACGCCCTTCTTCCAATAGGTATCATAGTTGAATCCGGTATAAAGCTCGGCCTTCACGTTCCTGCCATCCACCTTAAGATTCAGCTTTGCACCCAGAGAATTCTGCCTGTTGCTGTTCACCCATGTATAAAGCGTCTTCACCGTAGGGTCGGTTATATCCTTGGATTTCTCCAGATCTATGACCTTCTCCGCAGTATTCCTCTTGTCCCTGTAATTGAAGTCAAGCTTGGTCACGAAAATGCCTTTCGTGTATGTGTAAGACAGGTTTACCTTGTCTATGAATTCCGGCAGCAAGCCGGGATTACCCATGAAATACTCTCCATCGGACTTGCCTATCATAAGGGTCGGGCACAATTTCTTGTAGTCCGGACGGGAGATGGACCTACCATAATCGATGGTCATCTTGTGGAGTTTGTTGATGCGGTAGGTGATACCGGCATTCAGGAGATTTCTGGTGTCAAAAGTATCGAACAGACCCACCAGATCCGTGGGCTTCTTTATATTCTCAAGCTTATCAACCATGGCGTGCCAGTAAACCTGCACCCTCTCCTTGATGAAGAAATCGAATTTGCCTACCGAATAGGTAAGATTCACGTATGGCTCGGTCGAGGTAGAGCTGTAGTAATACGACTGCTTGTACTGTGTGGAATCGCGCCACTGGCCGTTCACGAAGTTCTCTGCATCAAATCCGTCAATATCCTGATTGGAGATGAAATCCAGACCAGCCTTCATTTTCAGAGCATTTCCGCCCAGATTGAACTTGTCATCGTAGAAGACTGATAGATTGTTTTTGAATTCGTTCAGGTTGCTGTAGGTGGCGTAATTCTTGGCCTTGGAATAAAAATCTCCGCTGGTGACCCTCCTGTTTGCATCCTGCTTCAGATTGGAGGTACTGGTTATGGATACTCCAAGACTCGCATCCGGTCTTGAGTCGAAGCGGTGCAGGTAGGTTGTGATGAACTTCAGGTTCTGGTTCCTCACATAGGTCGTATCCTTCTGGACTCCCTCCAACGGGGTATCGTAGAAGTTGTTGTAACGCTGGGTGGTAAGCAGGGATTTCTCATCCGTGCCGCTGAAAGTGTATGACAGAGAGGCATCCAGCACGTTGGCCGGATTAAACCTGTATCCGAAATCGATATTGGCGCCCGCATTGAGCTTGCGCGGATCGATTTCCTTGCTTTCTCCCTTGTAGTACTCGCTCTTTTCCTTCTTTGCATCGAGAATCGATGTCATCTGGGTAGACGGCATGAAACTGTGACCTATGTTGAAGCCGGTACCCACGTAGAATTTCTGACCGTTATACTTCAACTTGAGGTCCACTTTCTCGTTGTTGCTCTGGTTGAAGTTCCATGCACCGTTAGCATTCACGCTGCCGGTCAACTGCGCATGGGCCGTCGAAAAATTGAGAAGAAACAGTGCGATTGTTGAAAACCGCACAACCCTCATTATTTCAAAGGCACAACATTTCATAGCATAGTAACTCTATAATAAACATACAATATTATGAAAACAGAGGAATATGACAAAAAAACGATGTCATCTGCAACCAAAACATGCATTTTTGGCCACAGATGATACTGTTCATAATATAAAACATGCCCCGGAGTTCTTAGCGCGAAGAACTTGAAAATAGTTATCTTTGCAATGATTATGACTAAAAAACTGTTATTGTTGCTGCTGACCTGCATTGGAATTGCGGGTTGCAGCCCCAGGGCAACACAGAAACTGCTGCCCTCCGAGCTCAGGGCTTACCCTCTTGTAAGCGGGCACAGAGGGGCGAACGACATTGCCCCGGAAAACACTCTTGCATCTGCGGACAGCTGCATACGCTATCACATAGACGTGATGGAGACGGATGTCAAGATAAGCTCAGACAGCGTCTTCTATATCCTGCACGACTGGAAGCTGGACCGCACAACAGACGGGAGCGGCTACCTCTATGAGAGGACTTCCTCATACATAGACAGGCTGGATGCTGGCAGCTGGTTCGGCGAGGACTGGAAGGGGCAGAAGGTCCCAAGATTCCAGACTCTGCTGAGGAAGGCCAGGGAGGCAGGCCTGCAGATCACCGTCGACTACAAGGACGGCGACATAGGCAAGCTTGTGGAGCTGATAGATGCCGAGGGCATGCTCCAGGACACCTACTTCACCTTCAGCAAGGATGAGGACGTGATAGCGTTCAGGGCACGTTTCCCTGAGGTGCGCACTCTCCAGGCTTACTGCCGCAACCCCGAGGACCTGGACGATATTCTCAGCCTGATGGATCCGGACATCATTGTCTGCCAGATAAAGAAGATCACTCCCGAGATGGTCCGCAAATGCCATGAAAGGAGGGTTCAGGTCCTGGCACTGATCCTCGGTCTGGATGACAAGACCGAGTTGAACCGCAAGGCCGTGGAGCTGGGAGTCGATGTCGTTGCCACCGACCGCCCCAAAGCCTTCCGCGAGCAGTTCGACTACGACGGCAAGGGACTCTGACAAAAGTTTCTTTATTAAAAAACGTAAAAACCTGAGCTGAAGGGCTTTCGTGAACGG
>JAGHUW010000124.1 GCA_018064625.1 Candidatus Cryptobacteroides equifaecalis
TCATACAGAGCACTTGCGAGAGGAGGGAACTCGTAAAGGAACGGGATCTTGCACTCCAGAAGCGTGGCGATGGACTCGATCTCCATGACACCGTTGTTGACCATTGCGGAACCGGAGATTCCTCCGATGGCCATGATGCGTCCCGCAACACGGATTTTGATTGTTCCGTTGTTGATAAGGAAACAACCCCATCCGGCAGTGTGGAGTATCTTGGTCTGGTAGGCGCGTTCCACGTCGACCGTTATAAGGCCTTCATTGACTACATATAGGTCGTTTGCCATTCCGCCTACGCCGCGGATAAGAGACTGCCATGAACCGCAGCCTATGTAGTGGATCTCACCCTTGTTGACGAAAAGTGAACCCGGACCGGCAAACATGGCGTTGCAGTAGAAAATGATATCCGAGTCGGGGTCCTGATCCATATAGACATTGATGATTCCCTCATTGATGAGTGTAGAATGGGCTCCGGCAGCCATAGCCATGCATCGGCCGGCATTGATGCCGTTGTCCTTGCAATATTGGCACAGTTCCTTGAGGTGGATATCTATTCTTCCCTTGTTGATGAGTACCGCATCCGATGCCAGGCTGTGCTCGTCGGTCGCAGCCATTCCTAAAAGGGCTATGTTTCTGAAATTGCCTTTGGCATTGAACTCAGGCGTTGATGCATACTGCATTTCGAGGAGATTCTCCTCAACAGGCTGTGACACATTGATGTAATCGTCCTGTGTGAGGAACATGCTCGCACCCGTTCTTATACTTGTCTCTTTCATATTCTAGAATTTTGTGGGTATTGCCCCGTTTTCTGTTATCACTTCTCCAAAGTTGCCCTTTGAAGGATCGGCACGTCTGCCTGTGCCGGCTACACCTGTATAAAGAATGCCGTAGGATTTCCAGCCCGGATTTGACAGGCTGTCCCCTTCCATACGGACTTTGATCGTTCCGGCATTGACGAGAGGGTATGCAGCCTTGGCCTTAGGTCCTATCGTGCTGTTCATTGCGGCCGAATTGATATTGTCACGTCCCAGGAAGAAATCCAGGCTGTCCGGGTAAGGACGTGAAACCATATCTATGACTCCCTGATTGACAATCAGGTTATCTCCAGCCTGAACCATGCACATAAGCCCTCCCGGCTCTTTTGCCATCATCACTCCCCTGTTCAGGTAAGTGGAATTGTTTCCCGCTCCCGTCATGAAACGAGCGTCCTCCACCAGCTCGACATTTCCTGTCATGAGACCTTTGTTCAGGAAGGTGACGTTATCCTCGAGAGTCGACATTCCCCTGAAGCGTGTATGTGCCGAGCCATTGCCCATGAAGTTGATCTCGCCGCTATTCACCACATCATTTCCGCCGCGGGCGGAGATGGCAGAGACATAGATTGTAGACATGCAGGAAGGGTCATGGTCGAACCAGACGTTGATGACTCCGTCGTTTATTATGGTACAGTTGCGGCCGGCGTAGATACCATAGAGCCACAGATAACCGTATGGTCTCTCCGGATGCTCCGGAGTCTGAAGCACATCACGATACTTCTCTACCAGATACCTGGTGTGAATATTTATAGTGTCGCGGTTGATGATTGTCACGTGCTCAGGGATGCTCTCGGCTTCCTTTCCGTTTTCATCGAACCTGATTGCGCATACGGCACCTCCAAGCACAACATCAAGGTCTGCCCAGCCTACCGGCAGAGGCTTTACCACACGCATGGTTTTAACAAAAGTGAAATCTTCCTGTGATGTGCCGTAATCTATCTTTCTGTCGATCACCACAACCTTGCCGTCTTCAGAGCACAGAATATTGTTGGCCTGCTCTTGTGAACAGGATGCAATAAGAGCCAGGCATGCGATTGACAGGAGCAGCTTCGTTTTCATAAAAATCAATATTTTCTTACCGGCCTGACATTATGGCCACCGAATCGGTTGCTCGAGCCCACACGCGGATTCCAGCCATAACCCATGATGTCTGAGTAGTCTTTGCTCAGATATACAGGCTGACTGAAGCTGAAAGACATGTCGTTTCCGTAGTATGGCCGGCGTGAATCCAGTGTGGATGCCATTATCAGCACTATCTCTCCAGGCATCATAATATCTGCGGAACCGCCGTGGTGGGCGTCTCCGCCATACCCCCCTGCCGGGAAGAAGATCCAGTTGGAGTTTGTCTTGCTCCTCACGTATACTCCACGTACACCTTTAAGAATTCCCGCTTCCCAGTTGCATTGATACATAAGCTCTATACA
>JAGHUW010000144.1 GCA_018064625.1 Candidatus Cryptobacteroides equifaecalis
GTCAACAACGGTGTCATGGAGATCGAGTCCATCGCCACGCTTCTGGAGTGCAAGATCCCGTTCCTTTACGAGTTCCCTCCTCTCGCAAGTGCTCTGTATGAGCACTTCCACCACGGAACCGATCATCCGGCAAGGCCTGTCGTAAATACAGGATCCATCAGCATCAAGCTCATTGGAAGCGAAGTTTCCGGACCTGATGCCGTGGCTTTCGGTTTCTACTACATCATGGAAGAGCCGGGTGAGACCCCTGTACGCTATCTTTCAAACGAGGGAACCATCAAAATTACTCAGGAAGGTCCGGACAAGTACCTCACCGGAGACGTTGGCGTCAATGTGCAGTCGAAGAAGGATGTAGGCTTCACTCTCTGCCCTCAGAAGTGGCACATAGGCGACAGGGATTTTGAGAAGGACCCTGTATTCTGCATTGCAAAGGGTGAGTTCGATTTCTCGAATTCAGAATTCGACGTGGAAATAGAAGACACAGATAAACTTATACACAGAGTATGATCCGTTGGCGCAACCTCATCGTCTTGCTGGCGGCGATCATTGCATGCACCCCGCTTTCCGGCGCTGTGGCAAAGAACCTCAGCAAGGCAGGCAGGGCGAATTGCTATCTGATCGATTCCCCGGGAGCTTATAGATTCGATGCCACTAAAAAGGGACATGCCGATCTCCCTTTGGATGGTCAGCCCGTAATGGCGGAGGTCCTCTGGGAGGGCTTCGGCTCAAGTCAGGTGCCTGAAAAGGGCTCTGTGATACAGTCTGCAGAGTTCAAAGACGGTTTTGTCTATCTCCAGACTCCTGTCATGCTGAAGAACGGCAATGCGCTCGTTGCTGTCAGGGATAGTGCAGGCAAAATCCTGTGGTCCTGGCATATCTGGGTCTGCGAAGGCTACGATCCGGAAAAGACTGCCCAGACTTACTTCAACAACGCCGGAACCGTCATGGACCGCAATCTGGGTGCGACCAGCTGCAATCCTGGAGATGTGGAAGCCTTGGGTCTGATATACCAGTGGGGACGCAAGGACCCGTTCCGCAGCGGCACTGCCATAGACAGCGGTCATGGAAATCCTGCGGCTACGACGCTGCAGTGGCCGGAACCGGTGGAATCGGACAGGAACACGGGTACCATCGCGTACACCATCCAGCACCCAACCACTTTCATTACATACAACAAGGAGAACATGGACTGGTTCTATACCGGTGATTCTGCAACAGATGACACCAGATGGAACACGGACAAAGGCATATATGACCCTTGTCCGTACGGTTGGAAGGTGCCGGAAGGCGGTCTGGACGGTTTGTGGGTCAGGGCGCTCGGCTCTCCGGCATGGTTCCTCGGACCTTGGGACGACGAGGCCAAGGGTATGAACTTCAGCGGCCTCTTCGGCGCAGACAAGTCTATCTGGTACCCGGCAGCCGGTTGCGGCGAATATCGGGACGGCATGCTGCATTACGTTGGCGCAAGTGCCCTCTACTGGTCATGCACCACCAAGGACAGCAATGCCTATATGCTTGATTTCTACGTTGATAAAGGCTTTACCAATCCGGAGCGCGACAACTACAGGGCGTACGGAAGGGTGGTGCGCTGCGTCAGGGACGAAGCACCGGCATACGACATCGTCGACGGAATCGAAGCCGTGGACCTCGGGCTCAGCGTAAAGTGGGCGAGAGGCGCAGCAGAGCCTGCGGGCCGATGGAGGAAGGCAAGCGATGCAGAGATATCCGAGCTGAAGGCAATGTGCGAGTGGACCAGAATACTCGGCAAGAAGATGCCTTACAAAGGCTATAAGGTCAAGAGCAGGGTAAACGGCAATGCCATCTTCATCGAAGACGCCGCTCCAGTTGAACAGCGGCTCGTTTTAGACAAGAGGGAGAAGCCGTCTCCGTCTGCATATAGAAAGGATGCATCTGCCAACTGTCACATAGTTCCTCCTCACGGCTCGGTGAAGTTCGATGCCGTAAAGGGCAACTCGAAGGAAAGTGTGGGCGAGGTTTCATCCGTAGATGTGCTCTCGGGTGCGGAATCCGTTTTCAACGTGGAATACTCCCGCGGAAAGATCTTTGTCGCCGCTTCCGATGTCGAGGGCAATGCGATAGTTGCCGCACGCGGTTCTGACGGAACGATCCTGTGGTCATGGCATATATGGGTAACGGACTTCAACCCTGAAAAGACGTCTGTCAGCTATCGCAACGGCGCCGGAGTGATGATGGACCGCAATCTGGGCGCTCTGTCTTCAATCCCGGGCGACCCGCAGGCCACGGGCCTTCTCTACCAGTGGGGCAGAAAAGACCCTCTGCGCCAGGGCTGCAAGGCGGCTTCGCCTGAGGTCAAGGCCGATATCGATTTTTCCGTACGCAATCCGGAGGTATTCATACCTATGGGCAGGAACAGGGACTGGCTCTATACCGAGGACGGTTCAGTTGCGGAGAAGGGCCGATGGGCGGAGAAAAAAACCATTTATGACCCTTGTCCTCCAGGATGGAGAGTCCCTGACGGAGGTCACAAAGGTGTGCTGGCCGTCGCTTCGGGAACACTCAGAACGGAGCATACTTGGGATCCCGAGCTTAAAGGTACCGATATTTCCGACATAATATCTCAGGACGGCAGCGGGTGCTGGTATCCTTTCGCCGGCATCATTGCAGGAGGAAGGTATCTGGACATGGGTATTGGACGCTACTGGACCAGCACTCTCAACTACGAGGACAGACCATTCAACATTTCCTTCAATTTCCAGGGAATGTGCAACTTCAATGGCCAGCATGATTCGTCGCCTGCCGTTGCGATGAGCGTAAGATGTGTCCGCGAGGGTAAAATCAGCAAGGATGTTACAATAGACCTCTCTCTCGGAGAGCAGACTGCAAATACCTATATAATACCGCGTGCAGGCAAATACCGTTTCAATGCTTCCGTCAAGGGAAACAGCAGGGAAAGCGTGGGTGATGCGGTTTCGTTCAAAGTGGATGCGGACCCGTCCCTTTTCGCCTCGAGCGCTTACAGGAACGGTTGGGTCGAGCTCGAGACCCCGGCCGAATTCAAGGAAGGCAATGCGAAGGTTTCCGTTCTGGACGCTGCAGGAAAGGCTCTGTGGACATGGAATATATGGCTCTGCCGCAACTACGAGCCGGAGTCAAGCTATACGGAGTTCAAGAACGGACTCTGCATCATGGACAGGGAACTTGGTACCTTCGCCCGTGATCCGCTCACTGATTGCTCACAATATGAAGGGAAGGTTCCTCCTAAATCCAAGGAAGACCCATGCCCTCCGGGCTGGTGTCTGCCTAAGGGAGCAGAGGGGAAACATCTGCGCTGCATAATGACTCCGCGCACGAATCTGCATAGCCGTCCTAAGGAACTGGACCGTACGGAACCGCAGGCAGCTGTGAAGGAAGCCGTAGCAGAGCTCGAGACCTTCGGCAAGCCTGTAGCTGTCATGGTTCTGCAGCATGGAAATGTGATATTCGAGAAGAGATACACAGACAGGAAGGTGGACATGCCTATGCCGGTGGGATCTGTCTCCAAAACTGTGACCGCCCTTGCCGTGGGCATCGCGATACGGGAGGGCAGGCTTACAATGGACGACAGATTTGATGGATACTCTGTACGCAGCCTGCTCACAAACACGCGCAGCGGTTCTTTCTTCATGGAATCTGCATGCAATGACATGCTGTATGAGATGCTGCGGAAAGTTACTGGGCAGAATGTAAATGACTATCTGGCCGAGCGCCTGTGGCTGCCTCTGCGCATTGAGAAGCCATCATGGACTGTTTCCGGCGGTCTGTATCTTAAAGTTGAGGATATGGCCAAGATAGGTCAGTTGCTTTTGGATGGAGGCAGCTGTAAGGGCAGACAGATACTGGACGGACAGTTCGTAAAGGAGATGATCTCTTTCCAGACCGAGTCCGCACCGCTCGGGGTGAAGCTTTCCGAGCGTGCCCAGAAGGGACTGGACAGCAGCAACAGCGACTGGGCGTGCGGTTATGGATACGGAATATGGCATTCCCGCCACGATACCCTTCATGCCGAGGGCATAAGCGGCCAATTCCTCATTCTGGCACCTCGGAAGGATGCCGTGATAGTACTTGTAAACGGAACAAATTTATATCAGAAATATCTGGACAAGGTATGGGAAACCATCCTGCCGGTTTTATAGAGAAGTTATGAAAAAAGGATTGTTTTTATCGCTGCTGGTCATAATACTTGCAGTGTCATGCGAAAAGATCTCCAATATAGGATCTGTCAAACTGAACCGCTCATCTATTTTCCTGCTTAAGGGCAAGACTATGCAACTGAATGCCATCTTCACGCCGGCAGACAGTCAGACTGAACT
This sequence comes from Candidatus Cryptobacteroides equifaecalis, assembly GCA_018064625.1. GTDB lineage: Bacteria > Bacteroidota > Bacteroidia > Bacteroidales > UBA932 > Cryptobacteroides > Cryptobacteroides equifaecalis. The sequence goes on from JAGHUW010000144.1 coordinate 4,332, forward strand.
GACCTGGGCCACCACCGACGCGAATGTGGCCGTTGTGTCGCCTGACGGAGTTGTGACTGCCGTCGCAGAAGGAATGGCGGAGATAATGGTGAGCTCACCCAGGAATTCCGCACTCTCGGGCAGGTGCAAGGTTGTGGTATCAGACCCCAAGGGAGTCCAGCTTTGGAAAGACGGTCCTCATTGGGCAACATACAACATCGGCGCTTATGCTCCGGAGGATTTCGGTCTGAGGTTCCAGTGGGGAGATCCTAACGCTTACTATCGCAATGCGAATGATAACGGATGGACATCGAATGACCTCGACTCTCTCTCCTTCGTGAAAGAGGAATATGAAAAGACAGCCGCTTCAAAGATTCAGTCAGATCTGACTGGAGACAACATCATCTATGATCCGGCTCATGTTCACTGGGGCGAGCCATGGAGAATGCCTGCTCGGGCGGATTTCATGAACCTCAGAACTCAGTGCGACTGGGAATGGACCTATGAATACAAGGGACAATATACTGGTTATGTTGTGACCGGAAGGGGAGAATTCAGCGGTAAAAGCATCTTTCTGTCTGCTGCAGGTGTTGGCAAGCGCAACAAGCTGGTGAATGCCGAGGATGCCGGTTATTATTGGACAAGCACCTACTGTGCCGAGGAACCGACTCATGCTTGTGAATTGTTGTTCTATGATGACGGCATCTATCCCGGAACCCATTTGAACCGTTCCTTCGGCTTCCCTGTAAGGGCCGTATATTAGTAAATGAAAAAGTCGATGGATATGAAAAAGATACTTTCCATAATTGTTGTATTGTCCATGGGTGTGTCTGTCTCTGCTCAGAACCTGTGGGAAAGCAATAATGTCATTTCGCCAGAGGTGAATTCGGACAATACGGTGACATTCCGTTTCAATGCCCCTTCGGCAAAGTCCGTATACGTTACAGGCGATTTCCTTCCCACTACAGTGGTCAATGTCAACGGTTATAATTTCAAAAAGCCTCAGGACGCTCCGCTTGAGAAGAATGAGGCGGGAATATGGGAATTTACTTCCAACGTTCTGGAAAGCGGTTTCTATGACTATGCCTTCATCGTGGATTCGCTGCGTGTGACCGATCCCAACAATGTATATCTGCACAGGGATGTTGCAGTCGTACAGAACTATTTCATCGTTCCCGGAGGCATCGGGGACAACTACATGACCAAAGATGTAGCTCACGGCTCCCTCAGCAGCGTGTGGTATCACTCTGATGTTCTCGGCAAAGACCGCAGAATGATGATATATACACCTGCAGGCTATGAGAACGGCAAAGGACGCTACCCTGTACTGTATCTTCTTCACGGCATGGGCGGTGATGAAACTGCATGGTCCGACGGTGGCCGTGCCGTTCAGATTCTGGACAACCTTATTTCCGAGGGCAAGGTCAAGCCTATGATAGTGGTGATGCCCAACGGAACCACAAAGCACTGTGCGGCTCCCGGCGAGACCGGCGAGGGTATGTACAAGCCATACAACTCCAGCAGCCTGGACACCTCGTTCGAGGCACATTTCAAGGATGTCATCGCTTTTGTCGACAGCCACTACCGCACTGTCAGGAAGAAATCGTCAAGGGCCGTAGCCGGACTGTCCATGGGCGGCTGGCACTCTTTGCAGCTTGCTCTCAACTACACCGATACTTTCGATTATGTGGGTCTCTTCTCTGCATATATGGGTCCCGGCCGCGATGAAGGCTTGGGATTCATGGCGCCGCAGATGTATGAGAATACGGATGAGAAGATAAA
>JAGHUW010000020.1 GCA_018064625.1 Candidatus Cryptobacteroides equifaecalis
GCGCTCGATCCGGCAAAGCCAGGCATGGTGCTGGTCTCCAGCGGATATCCCTTGTAGGTCCAATCCTTTGCCCTTGCGAGAGGGGCCTCGCCCGTAGGCTGATACGAATCTATCTCCGGCAACCTGAGAGGCAGCTCGCTCTCAGGAAGAGGTGTTGCGATACCATCCTTATAATATATAGGGAAAGGCTCGCCCCAGTATCTCTGGCGAGAGAATATGGCATCCCTGAGCCTGTAGTTGGTTTTCCTGTGGCCTATTCCGTTAGCTTCGGCATAATCCTTGGCAGCCTCTATAGCCTCCTTCACATCCATTCCGTTCAGGAAGCCAGAGTTGCAGAGCTTGCCCTCCTTGGCATCGAAGCTGGACTCTGACACGTCGCAGCCCTCGATGATAGGGATGATAGGGAGATTGAACTTCTTCGCAAAGGCATAGTCCCTGCTGTCATGTGCAGGAACGGCCATGATGGCTCCGGTACCGTAGCCGGCAAGCACATACTCGGAAATCCACACAGGAACCTTCTCTCCTGTGAGCGGATTGATTCCGTAAGATCCTGAGAATACGCCTGTGACAGTCTTGGTTTCGGCGATACGCTCCCTCTCGGTCTTCTTCTTCACATATTTGATATACTCCTCCACCTCAGCCTTACGGTCATCAGTGGTAAGCTGGCTGACAAGTTCGCTCTCAGGTGCAAGCACCATGAATGTCACTCCGAAAATGGTATCTACCCTGGTGGTGAAGATAGTGACAGGAATCTCCTTGTCTGCGCAGATTGTCTTGAACACAACCTCTGTTCCCTGAGACTTGCCTATCCAGTTCCTCTGCATCTCCTTGAGGGAATCTGTCCAGTCAAGGCTGTCAAGAGAGTCAAGAAGGCGTCCTGCGTAGGCAGAAACCCTGAGCTGCCACTGCTTCATCTTCTTCTGCTCCACAGGGAAACCTCCCCTGACGCTGAGGCCGTCCTTCACCTCGTCATTGGCGAGTACGGTGCCGAGTCCTTCGCACCAGTTCACTGAAGTCTCTCCCTGATAGGCTATCCTGTACTGCATGAGTATGTCTGACTTCTCCTTCTCGGACGCGGATTTCCACTGCTCTGCGCTCACCTCGCCGTAGCCTGTAGTCTCAAGTTTTGCGACAAGCTCGCTGATAGGCCTTGCCTTGTCCTGCTCCGGGTCGTACCAGCTCTCGAACATCTTGATGAAAGCCCACTGGGTCCATTTAAAGAACTCCGGGTCGCAGGTACGCACCTCTCTGTCCCAGTCATAGGAGAAACCAATGCGGTCAAGCTGCTGCCTGTAGCGGGCAACATTCTGGTTGGTTGTTGTCTGCGGATGCTGTCCTGTCTGGATGGCATACTGCTCGGCAGGAAGTCCAAAGGCATCATATCCCATAGGGTGGAGGACATTGAAGCCCTTGAGTCTCTTATACCTCGAGAAGATGTCACTCGCGATGTATCCGAGAGGATGTCCCACATGAAGTCCTGCCCCGGAAGGATAAGGGAACATGTCCAGAACATAATACTTTGGCTTGGAAGGATCCTCCACAGCCTTGAAAGTCTTGTTGTCAGCCCAATACTGCTGCCATTTGCTTTCTATTTTCAAAAAATCGTAATCCATATCTATCTCCTTTTTTTCTTTTCCAATCTGAATTCAACATACAGAGACATCTCCGTATTCACCTTCTCGCCACGCACGCGTCCCGGCTTCCAGTCCGGGGAGGCTGAAATGACCCTCACAGCCTCGTCGTCGAGCAGAGGGTCCACTCCCCTTATCACTTTAACATCACGTACCTTTCCCTTTTTGTCAATGATGAAGTCCACCTGTACGCGTCCCTGGATTCCATCCCTTACCGCCTCCTGAGGATACCTCAGATAAACGTAAACCCACTTGCTCATGAAAACCCCGGGATCCGAGGATCCGAGGAACAGAGGCTTCTGGGTACAGTCATGGTAGGCTACCACATCAGCACGCCTGCCCGGCACGGAGGAGGCCGGAGACCTCAGGAAGGCCGGCTTTGGGCCATTCACGAGACGAAGGGTGAAGTTATAAAGGTACTCAAGAACCCTCTCCATCTCCGAGTACTCTATGATAGATGCCGTATCCCTTTCCGTATCGTACTCCGGATACATGCCCGTGGTAAAGAACACGGAAGGTATTTCCTTTTCATAGAACTGCCTGTGGCACGAGTTCACAGGCTCCTTGGCAACTATATCAGGCTGTATTGGCTGAAGCGTATTACCCAGGGAGTTGACTATGTCATTCATATCCTGATTCGAGCAGGTATAGGCATAGAAGCCGTTGGACGGGGTTCCCAGCATATCCAGATTGATCATGGCATCAATCTTTGGAACCTCGGCAAACGATCTGTTGAGAAAATACCATGCACCTGCCCCCTGTTCAAGCGACGCACCGAATGCGGCGAGTATCACAGATCGCTTCAGCAGAACGCTGTTGGTACTGAGCATTCTGGCCAGTTGAAGAAGAAGTGAGAGTCCCGAGGCATTTCCATTGGCCCCGTAGAAAACCTTCTCACGCTTCTCCCCGTTCACAGTGTAGGATGCTGTCCCCAGATTATCCAGACGTGCCCCTATCACTATATAATGATCCCTGAGATTCTTGTCATACCCTGGGATAAAGGCCATGACATTGCGTGAAACCAGCGTGTCTCCACTCTCCAGCTTCATGCCGAAAACATCTCCCTCATCGGCCGAAAAGACGTCAAGTCCATAGCTCTCGAAAGCCTCCCTTATATACACAGCTGCCTCCTTCTCCCCTTCAGAGCCGGCCTTCCTTCCCTCAAGCGCGGCCGATGAAAGGAAGGAAATCTGCTCGCGCATACTTGAGACAACCTCACTTTCGTTGAGTTCCGAGGCATAGGAGCCGTTATACTGGCCGAAAACTGGAATACAGCACGGCAACAACGCAAGTATGAAGAAAAAACGTCTCATATTTTTTACCACAGGCATTCCATCAACCATGCATCAGCAGGACAGAAAGGCTCCTGCCTAAGACGCTCGAGCGAACTCACAGCATCCGAAACGCAATCGGTAGCGCAGGAAGCGACTGCAGTCAGACCGTTGCTGAAGGAAAGAAGTATAGCCGTATACCCGGCAGCCTCTGCCTTGTCCTTCAGCCTCACCGCATTTGCTGCCTCGCCGAAAGAACCGATCATAACATAATAGTGCCTGTCAAGAGCCTCCATGGATCTTGATGTAAGATTGCGTGCCGGCTTCATCACCACCGCACCGGACGCGATTTTATCCAGAGCGGCGAGAGAATCGGCAACAATCTGTCTCCGCCTTTGGTCCTCTGCCAGTCTGGCAGCTTCCTTCGCAGCCTTTTCCGCTTCAATTCCAAGCCTCTTTTCCTTCATCCTGGCAAGCTCCGAAGATGTAGGCCTGCCGGCAAGGGATCGCAGCTGATCGCATGAAGAAAGCGAAACTACAGCCAAGGCAATCAATATAATGGACAATGCTTTTTTCATAACCTACAAAAATAACATTTTTGCCTCATTATTCAAAAAAAGGCCGATCCAAGAGGACCGGCCTTCCTTAATATGAAAGTCTGTTGATTACTTAACGTTTGAATACTTCTCGTACTTCTCCATGTAAGCAGGATCCTCTGTACGGAAACGGAAGCATGCGTTCTTGAGATACTCTGCGACGCTTGTTTTCACATCCTGGCTCTTGGTAAGCTCATAAGCCTTCTCGAATGGGTCGATGCAAGCCTTGAGAGTCTTCTCAAAATCCTCGACAAGAAGATTGTACTTGTTGTCATCAAGCTCGTTTGCAGCAGCCTCCTGAATCTGGATAGCCTTGTTGTAGTAATGAACACCAAGACCGATGTAACCGAACTCGTACTCAGGGTTGATCTCAGAGCACTTGAGGTAAGCCTTAACAGCCTCTTCCTCCTGGCCGAGCTTAGACCTGATGTCACCCTCAACATAGTAGAGGGATGCGTTGTTCGGCTCATTCTTCTTTGCACCGTCAAGGAGCTCGAAGAGACGGTTGGTATCCTCACCGCTGACCATATAGTAGTTGATGAGACCAACGAGAATGCTCTGGCTCTGAGGATACTTTGTGAAACCATCCTCGAGGATTGCCTTTGAACCTGCCTTGTCACCTGCCTTGTCTGCGATGTCAGCGAGCTTTGCGAAAACGTCACCGTCGCTGCCATAGTAGTTGTAGCTGAGGCACTGCTCGAACATCTTCTTCGCGCGGTCGTTGTCCTTTACCATGAAAGCGGTGAGACCTGCGTTGTAGATTGCGCTTGTATCAACGAGGCTGCATGGAGCTGTGGCAAGAGCCTTGGCTGCATTCTCGAAGCCTACAGATGCCTTTGCAAGGTCTCCGAGATTGTAAGCTGTGACAGCCTCTGAGTTAAGCTTCTCATTGATGCTCTTGAGAGCGGCAACGATGTCCTTGGTCTTTGATCCGTTGTCAAGGCTTGCAGCCTTTGCATAAGCATCCACTGCATCCATGAGCGCTGTCTCGCATATAGGCTTTGTGACCTCAACGATTGCAAGCTGACCGTTTGCATTGAAATAGTAGTTCTTTGTTGCGAATGTCTGCTTGATGTAAGGAACACCAGCCAACTCAACCTGAGTCTCCTCAGAAGCCTTCTCACCACCATTGAGGAGAGCAACCTCCTGGGCGTTCATACCTATGATACCGTTTCCGGCAGGAGCTGCGTATGCATCCAGAAGTGACTGGCCATACTTGATCCATGTAGCAGGCTTTGTATTCTTCTTAGGATTTGCTGTGGCTTCCTTTGCGGAATTGAGAGCGTTTGTCGCAGCGGACACACTCTTCACCTGCTCCTGAGCATTGGCTGCAAGTGCAACAAGCACAACAGCCATAGAAAGTAAAATCTTCTTCATAATAGGTTATTGTTTGTATTTACATTATTCTGTTTCTACGGAATCCTCAACTGCATTTTCGTCAATCTCCTCCTTGGCGACAGGGAAAATGGCAGCAATCGAATCTCCGTCCCTGAGATTGATGAGCTTCACACCCTGGGTGGCACGTCCTGCAACCCTGATATCCGCAACGCTCATCCTGATCGTCAAGCTGGACTTGGTAATGATCATGAGGTCATTTTCCTCCGTCACATTCTCTATTGCAACAAGCGGGCCAGTCTTTTCTGTGATGTTTATGGTCTTCACGCCCTTGGCTCCTCTCGAGGTGATTCTGTATTCATCCGTATCAGACCTCTTTCCAAAGCCGTTGTCGCTGACTACCAATATGCTATGCTTGTCCGCATCCTCTGCATGAGGATCAACGGAAATGGCTCCGATCACGAAATCACCCTCATCGAGATTGATACCCCTCACTCCGGAAGAATTACGTCCGAGAGGCCTGAGCTCGTCCTCGTTGAAGCGGCAGCAGCGTCCGTTATGGGCTGCAATCATGATCTCATGGCCGCCATCGGTGAGAAGGGCATCGAGAAGGGCATCCCCCTCGCGGATATTGACCGCGATGATACCCTTGTTGCGGCTCCTCTTGTTGGAGTACTCCGCAAGCGAGGTCTTCTTCACAATACCGTTACGGGTCACGAGGGTCACGAAATGGTTGTTGACATACTCCGGATCCTCTATTGACTTGGCGTTGAGATAGGTCCTGATGCTGTCTGACTGATCGATGGAGAGAAGGTTCTGAACCGCCCTTCCCTTAGAAGTCCTCGAACCCTCAGGAAGCTCATATACCTTGAGGCGGTAGCACATTCCGTTATCCGTGAAGAACAGCATGGTAGAGTGCATGTTGGCCACGTAGATGTGCTCGATGAAATCCTCATCCCTTGTCGCACTGGCCTTCCTGCCCACGCCTCCGCGGCTCTGGGTATGGAACTCGGCGAGAGGAGTACGCTTGATGTAGCCGAGATGAGAGATTGTAATCACAACGTCATCATCGGCATAGAAATCCTCAGGGTTGAACTCCTCTGCGGAGAGTGTTATCTCCGAGCGGCGGGCATCGCCGTACTTTGCCTTCATCTCCTGGCACTCCTTCTTCACGATTGCAAGCTGCTCGGTCTCGCTTGCGAGAATCTCCTGGCAGCGTGCGATGAACTTCTCAAGCTCGTCATACTCGGCCTGAAGCTTATCCTTCTCCAGTCCTGTGAGCTGACGGAGCCTCATCTCACCGATTGCGGTAGCCTGAACCTCGTCGAAGCCGAAGGTCTCCATAAGACGGGTCTTGGCCTCGTCAGGAGTCCTGGAGCTGCGGATTATGGCGATTATCTCGTCAATGACGTCGATGGCCTTGAGGAGGGCTTCGAGTATATGAGCCCTCTTGAGAGCCTTGTCAAGGTCAAACTTGGTGCGGCGCACAACAACTTCGTGGCGGAAATCCACGAAATTTGCAAGCATGTCCCTGAGGGACAGAGTCCTTGGACGACCTCCCACAAGGGCCACGTTGTTGATTGCGAAGCTTGACTGGAGGGCGGTGTACTTGAAGAGGGTGTTGAGCACCACGTTGGCATTGGCATCCTTCTTCACAAGTATCTCTATACGTATACCCTCACGGCTCGTAAGTTCCTTTATATCAGCGATTCCCTCGATCTTCTTGTCACGGACCATCTCGCCTATGCGGGCAATCATCTCCGCCTTGTTGACCATGTAAGGGACCTCTGTGACAACTATGGTCTCGCGGCCGCTGTCAGATTCCTCGATCTCCGTCTTGGCACGTACCACGACCTTGCCTCTACCGGTATTGTATGCATCGACGATTCCCTGACGTCCCATGATGATGCCTCCCGTAGGGAAGTCCGGTCCCTTGATGAACTCCATGAGACCCTCTGTGGAAATGTCCGGATTGTCGATATATGCGCAGATGGCATCACAGCACTCGCCAAGGTTGTGAGGGGCCATGTTTGTGGCCATACCCACGGCGATGCCGGCAGAACCGTTGAGCAGCAGCAAAGGCAGCTTTGTAGGAAGTACGGTAGGCTCCTCGAGCGAATCATCGAAGTTGAGCTGCATGTCCACCGTATTCTTCTCAAGGTCTCCGAGCACATCCTCCGCCATCTTGGCGAGCTTGGCCTCGGTGTAACGCATGGCGGCAACAGGGTCACCGTCCATTGAACCGAAGTTACCCTGACCGAACACCAGAGGATATCTCTGGTTCCAGCTCTGAGCGAGCCTTGCCATGGCATCATAAACACTGGAGTCTCCATGCGGATGGAACTTACCAAGGACCTCGCCTACGATACGGGCAGACTTCTTGGTCTGACCGCCATAGCTGAGTCCCAGTCCGTCCATGCCGAAGAGCACTCTTCGCTGCACGGGCTTCAGACCGTCCCTCACATCAGGAAGGGCACGGGATACGATAACCGACATGGAGTAATCGATGTATGCGGAACGCATCTCCTGATCTATCTCCACCGGCTCTATCAAACCCATATTCTTATTCTCGTTTTCCATAATAATCCTGAATCGATATAAACATACAAATATAACAAAAAAATCCCGGATTTTTTATACTTTTGCTACGCAGATGAGGTTAAAGTTTTCAAACATAACAAATGACATTCTGGCCGGTGCCAGAGACGAGGCGATGCGCACCGGGCATCTGGGAATAAGCACGGACCACATTGTCCTGGCCATACTGAGGAACGGATCCAACGGAGCCGTCAGCCTGCTGGAAAAGGCAGGCGTGGAACCGCGCGGGCTGAAGCGCTTCATAGACAGCCGCATCTTCAGGGAAGAGAGCATCCCCTACTCCGCCATAGACTCGGTCCGACTCAGCAAGGAGGGCCAGAGCCTTCTGAGCATGGCGGCATTCGAGGCTCTGAAGCGCGGCACCCAGACCATAACCCCGGAGCATCTGCTGCTGGCAGCCTCGCTGACCAAAGGCAGCGCCATCGGCACTTTTCTGGCCGACAGGCAGATAGACAACCGCCGGCTTGCGGAGCTCCTGCGCGAGGAACGCAACGCCGAAGTGGAAATAAAAGTTCCGGACATCAGGGAGATATCCGGAGCGATAGAAGAACAACTCGGGCAGCTGATCAACCCGGGTGAGAAACCTCAGGGATTCTACAGCTGACTCAGCCTTTCGAAACAGAGCATCACGAGCTCCGCAACGCGTGGCTTGTAATCGGTGTTCGCCGCCTTGTGATAGCGGTGCGCGATGGCGCAGCATACGGTGGCGGCATTATGGCCGAGTTTGGCGGACAGACCCGCAAGGGCCGAGCCCTCCATCTCGAAATTCGTTATGCGGTATCCCCCGAACGCGAAGGACTCGAAATCCTCAAGCATGTCCGGCATGGCAAGGCCCAGACGCACGGAACGTCCCTGAGGGCCGTAGAAACCCGATGCGGAGATGGTCATGCCTTTTACCGTAACATCTGCAAGAAGGTCTATCATCTTCTGCCCTCCCCTGACGAAATACGGATCCGGCAGATGCCTGTTCCATTTCACGTGCTTCTTGAAAGCCTCCTCGAAATCCAGAAGCGATATGGAATCCCTGTCCTCGTACCAGTTGAGAAGGCCATCGCAGCCTATTGATATGTGAGAGAGGATGAAAGACCCAAGGGGAACATCAGGCTGAATGGCACCGCAGGTACCTATCCTCAAGATATTCAGGCTTTTGTGCACCGGATTCACTTCCCTGGTCTTGAAATCCACATTAGCAAGGGCATCAAGCTCAGTCATCACAATGTCGATATTGTCCGTACCGATACCTGTGGAGAGAATGGTGATTCGCTTTCCGTTATAACGGCCGGTAGCCCAATGGAACTCCCTTGAGGCACCCTCACACTCGATGGAATGAAGATGCACCTTGCAAAGGTCCACACGGCTCGGGTCTCCGACCAGAACCACGTTGTCTGCCAGCTGCTCTGGCTTGAGATGGAGATGGAATACCGATCCGTCTCCGTTGATGATGAGTTCAGACTCCGGAATTCTCATAATTATTTCCTGCGTTTCGCTGCCCTGAGACGGCTGGCGCTGCGAACCATGAGTTCATCAGCCCATATGCCTCTGGCAGCCAGAATATTGAAAATCACTATTATGACCGGGAAAACGGCCGCAACATGGAACATGGGGTCGTTGCCGGTAACTATGAAATCCACCACGAGCCACGCCTGCAGGGCAATAGCCAGAAGCGAGGACAGGATGGCCGTACGGAACTGGAAGACCCTGAACTTCCAGGTCGTCAAGGCCAGAAGGTTCAGCAGGCTTATCAGTATTATGAGTATGAGATAAGGCACATATGAGACAAAGCTTATGTCGCCGGCCTTGTCACAGAAAAGCATAAGGACTGACAGTACAGTTGACACTGCCAGGTAAAGGGTCTGTATTCTCTGCCACATGGGTACTTCGGATTAATCGCCGGCTTCCTTGAGGCGCTCGGCATTCTCTGCGATCTGCAGCTGGTCTATACATGCCTGGATGTCGCCGTCCATGAATACCGGAAGGTTGTACATCGACCAGTTGATACGGTGGTCCGTCACACGTCCCTGAGGGTAGTTGTATGTACGGATCTTTGCGGAGCGGTCTCCGGTGGACACCATGGTCTTTCTCTTGGCTGCAATGCCGTCGAGGTACTTCTGATGCTCGAGATTGTAGAGACGGGTACGGAGTTCCTCGAAGGCGCGGTCCTTGTTCTTGAGCTGCGAACGCTCCTCCTGGCACTGTACCACGAGACCTGAAGGGATGTGGGTGAGGCGCACAGCCGAATATGTAGTGTTGACACCCTGTCCGCCAGGTCCTGACGAGCAGAAGAGGTCAAGCCTGATATCATCCCACCTGAGGTCCACGTCGAACTCTCCAGCCTCAGGGAAAACAGCCACAGACGCCGCTGAAGTCTGGATTCGGCCCTGGGTCTCCGTCTGAGGGACACGCTGCACGCGGTGCACTCCGGACTCGTATTTCATGATGCCGTAGACTCCGTCTGTGGATGAACTGAGCTTGAAGACTATCTGCTTGAATCCGCCCGACGTTCCAGGAGCCTGGTCCGTCACCTCGAGCTTCCATCCCCTGGACTCGGCATAGTGCTGATACATGCGGAAAAGGTCGCCCGCGAAGATGGCAGCCTCGTCGCCACCGGTACCGCCGCGGATCTCGACCATGGCATTCTTGCCATCGTCCGGATCGGCAGGGATGAGAAGGAGCTTTATGTTCTGCTCCATCTCCGGGATGCGCGGCTCTATGTCAGAGATTTCCATCCTGGCCATCTCCTTGAGCTCCTCATCCTTCTCATTCACAAGTATATCCTTGGCTGCAGCGAGATCCTCCTGCATTTTCTTGTATTCCAAACCGGCCTTGATGATAGGTTCAAGTTCCTTGTAGTCCTTGTTCAACTGGACAAATTTCTTCATGTCAGACATAACCTCAGGACTGGCAAGCTGGTCCTGAAGCGACTGGAATTTGCCCTGGAGGGAAAGAACCTTCTCTAATAATGAATTCTCCGCCATACTGAATTTTTCTTTTAGCTGTAGTTTGCAAAGATACAAAATCATTTGATAATTTCAGTAACTTTGCGGCATGCACACAAAGGAAGAGAAAATACAGGCATTCGCCAGATTGCTTGACGTGATGGACGCCCTCAGGGAGAAATGTCCATGGAATGCTGCCCAGACCATGGAAAGCATACGCCCGATGACCGAGGAGGAGGTCTACGAACTCAGCGACGCCATAGTACGCGCGGACAGGCAGGAGACAGCCAAGGAGATAGGCGACATGCTTTATCACATGGTATTCTACGCCAGGATTGCCCAGGAGGAAGGCAGCTTCGACATAGCTGACTGCCTCAACAAGATCTGCGACAAAATGATATTCCGCCACCCTCATGTATTCGGGGACGAGAGCGGAAAGCAGCTGACTGCAAAGGAGATAGCCGACACATGGGAGCTTGTGAAAGCCAAGGAAAAAGGCGGAAACAAGACCATAATGGGCGGAATCCCCGACGCGATGCCGGCAATACTGAAGGCGCTGTCAATGCAGGAGAAGGCCAGAGGCTGCGGCTTCGACTGGGAGAAGAGGGAGGATGTGTGGGACAAGGTGCAGGAAGAGTTGGGAGAAGTGCAGGAGGCCTGTGCTGAAGCTGACCCGGCCCACATGGAAGAGGAGTTCGGAGACCTGCTGTTCGCTACGATAAACGCGGCGAGGCTGTACGATGTGGACCCGGAGACTGCCCTGGGCCGAACCTGCAGCAAGTTCCGCCGCCGCTTCACCTATCTCGAGGAAAATACCATAAAGAAGGGCCTCAATCTCAAGGATATGAGCCTGGCCGAGATGGACGCCATCTGGGACGAGGCAAAGGCAAAGGGAATGTAGTCATGGCAGGCTGGCAGGAAAGGACGCGCATGCTCCTCGGAGACGAAGGACTTGCAAGACTCTCGTCGGCCCGGGTCCTCGTCGTGGGAGTCGGGGGCGTGGGAGGATATGCCTGCGAGATGCTCGTACGCTCGGGCGTGGGGCGGCTCACCATAGTCGACTCGGACGAGGTCGGGGAAAGCAACATCAACCGTCAGCTCCTGGCCCTGCACTCCACCGTGGGCCGGCCGAAGGTGGAAGTCCTCAGAGACAGGCTGATGGACATAAACCCTGAGCTGGACCTGCGCATAGTGCCGGAATACATCAATGAGGAGAACGTGGCGCAGCTCTTCCTCGATGCCGAGGGAAACGACATTCACTACGATGCGGTGGTGGATGCGATAGATACCCTCAGCCCTAAGATCTCACTCATACAGTTCTGCCTCGCGCACGGCCTCAGGCTCGTCAGCTCGATGGGAAGCGGGGCCAAGATGGACGCTACGGCAGTGAGGATTGCAGACATTTCCAAGACTTACCAGTGCCCGCTCGCGCACATGCTGCGCAAGAGACTCCACAAACTCGGGATAAGCAAGGGCTTCCTTGCAGTATTCTCAGCGGAACTTCCCCATAAGGAATCACTTACCCTGGAAGAGAGCCGTAACAAGAAATCCCAGGTGGGGACCATCTCATACATGCCGGCAGTATTCGGCTGCGTATGCGCCCAGGCGGCTATTCAGTCGATTCTGGATTGAACAGCCCTTTACGGTAACGGTATCTGAGGTAATAGAACAGGGCTATGCATCCGTTCAACGTCATGAAGATGATGATTGGTGCATACTCTACAGGCATATTGAAACCTATCTTGTCTATGCAGATATATGAGACGCAGATGGCAGTCATGAAGGACGCCGGGAACATGGTTATCATATATTTGTGCCCTCCCACGTTCTTGACCATATAAGCCGTTGCTGTCCATAGGGATATGCAGGCAAGAGTCTGGTTCGCCCAACCGAAATACCTCCAGATTATATTGAAGCCGTCCTCATGCGCGACGTTGAACCAGAGCAGCACCGACGCAATGAGGAAGATAGGTACTCCTATGAAGAGGCGGTTGAGCTTGGGCTTCTGGTCGTAGGAGAAAAAGTCCGCAACAATAAGTCTGGCGCTTCTGAAAGCAGTGTCTCCGCTTGTTATAGGGGCGGCAACCACACCCAGGATAGCAAGAATGCCCCCCACAATGCCCAGCCATGCC
>JAGHUW010000121.1 GCA_018064625.1 Candidatus Cryptobacteroides equifaecalis
GCCACGATTCCCTCTGTGATCATGGATCCGAAGAAGATGGGACGGCCGAGCGTCTCGGACTTCACGCATCGGGCCATGATAGGCGTCTGAGTGGCATGGAAACCGCTTATGGCACCGCAGGCTATGGTTATGAAAAGACATGGGAAGATGGGCTGACGCTGGATTCCCAGTTCAGGGGTCCTGTTGTGGAGTCCGTCCCAGAATTCCGGAATGGAAGGCCACTTGGCAAAAAGGCAGACCATCAATGCCGCCGCCATGAAGAGCAGGGCAGCCGCGAAAAGAGGATATATCTTGCCTATGACCTTGTCAACAGGAAGAAGGGTGGCAATGATATAGTACACGAAGATAATGCCCACCCAGAGCATGATGGATGTCTTTGGAGTATCAGACAGAGCGGCAATGTCCCCAAGTATCAGAGCCGGGCTGTAGACGAAGACCGTTCCCACCAGAAGCAGAAGGACAAGCGAGAACACCAGGGTAAGGGTCCTGGCATTCTTCCCAAGGTATTTGCCTACGAGCTGAGGCAGAGACGCTCCCCCATTGCGCATGGAGAGCATGCCCGTGAGATAGTCATGCACGGCACCGGCAAAGATGCAGCCGAACACTATCCACAGATAGCTTGACGGGCCGAACTTGGCACCCATGATGGCGCCGAAGATGGGACCTGTTCCCGCAATGTTCAGGAACTGAATCATATAGACCTTCCAATGAGGAAGAGGTATGAAATCAACCCCGTCCTGCTTGGAGACGGCAGGCGTAATACGGGCAGAATCAGGCCCGAAGACACGGTCGACGAGCGTTCCGTAAACGACGTAGCCCAGAACAAGGGCAAATATGCTGATGATGAATGACCACATGGGAACTGTTATCCTATTCTACCATTCCTGTTCTCCGGCAGAAATCGATTATGAAGTCCGCCGTACCCTCTACCCCGAGTATGGAAGAATCAATGCACAGGTCATAGTCAGAAGCCTTGCCCCAGTGGCCGAAGGTGAAGAAATTGTAGTACTCAGCCCTGGATGTATCCTTCTTTTCCATGAGTGAGGCTGCCTCATCGGCAGATATCCCCTGCCTTTCCATGACGCGCTTCACCCTGACCTCCTGAGGGGCATGGATGAAGACATCCAGGCAGTCCATGTCCCTGAGCACATAATTCGAGGCACGACCAACAAAGATGGCACTGCCGGAAGAAGCAATATCCTTTATCGTCTCGCTCTGAATGCGGAAAAGTTCTCCGTCATTGAGCATTCCATCGAATATGGAACTGAGGTTGAAACTTCTCTTCTTCTCATCGCTGTGGCTGAAGAGTTCCGGGCTTATCCCGCTCTTCTCCGCAGCTCTGGATATCAGTTCCTGGTCATATACGGTTATGCCCAGGCGCTCGCCCAAGGCGTTGGCAACGGATTTCCCTCCGCTGCCGAACTGGCGTCCGATGTTTATGATGATCTTTTTCATACTGTCTTACAATGCACCTCCGAGGATGGAAGGGTCGTCCCCGTCATTCAGTTTCTTGAACTTACGGAATAGTCTGATTATAAAGAAAAGGCAGAACAGTACGGAAACGGCATCAGAGATAGGGAAACTCACCCACACTCCGTCCTGGCCGAGCCACAGAGGCAGAAGATAAATCATAGGAACAAGAAATATAAGCTGCCTTGAAAGAGACAGGAATATTGAGGTCTTCACCATTCCGAGACACTGGAAGAAATTGCCCACAACTATACAGAATCCCACAGGGGCTATGAGCATATTCATGTAACGTATGCCATGTATGGCATTTTCCGTCAGTTCCGGGTCGTTGGTAAAGAGGGACACAGCCGGTCCGGGCAGGAACTCGGACACCACGAATGCAAGCGTAGTCACCAGTGTGGCCCATTTTGTGGTGAGAATGAAGACCTCCCTTACGCGGCTGTACTGCCTTGCACCGAAATTATATCCTGCTATCGGCTGCAAGCCCTGTGTCAGTCCCATCACAATCATTATGAACATGAACGTGATTCTGTTGATTATTCCGTAGGAACCTATGGCCAGGTCTCCTCCGTACCTGCCAAGCTGCTGATTTATGAACAGGGCAACTATGCACGAAGCGGAATTCATGAGGAAAGGCCCCAGTCCCACCGTCATGGACTGTTTTGCTATCCTGCTGTTAAGCTGAAAGATAGGACGTGGAAAATGCAGAAGATTCTTCTTGTCAGAAAGATATCTGAAAGAATAAGACAGTGCCATGGTCTGACATAGAACAGTGGCGATTGCCGCACCTTTGATGCCCATACCCAGCACATATATGAATACGGGATCGAGAATTGCATTGGAAATCACAGTGAAAAGAGTGAGCCCCATGGCCAGTTTGGGATTTCCGGCAGCGCGTATCACTCCGTTGAAACCGAAATACAGATGAGTTATGATATTGCCGAGCAATATGATAATCATGTAATCCCTCGCAAAAGGAAGCGTATTGTCACTCGCACCGAAGAACCTGAGAATTGGATCAAGGAAGGTCAGTGTAAAAAGTGTGAAGATACCTCCTATTATAATATTGAGGGACAATACGTTGGAAAGGAGTTTTCCGGCCTGCTCGTAGTTCTTCTGACCCAGCAGGACAGACATCATGGTCATGGAGCCCACGCCCACGAGCGTTCCGAGCGCCACAGACAGGTTCATCAGCGGAAAGGTGACTGCAAGTCCGGAAATGGCGTAGGAGCCAACCTCCGGAATGTGGCCGATGAAGATGCTGTCGACCATATTATACAAAGAAGCCGCAGTCTGGGCGATTATGCCCGGGACTGCGTACATCTTCAAAAGTTTCCCTATCTTTTCTGTTCCGAGAATGGTTGGAGCCGCCATATCATTCAGGTTTGTCAACCACCTCTATGTCGAATCTCAAAGGGCAATATGCCGGAATCGAGGACCCGGAACCACTGGTTTTATATCCGAGGCCCGAATAGAACATGGCCACGCCCTTCTCATACGGATGCATCTTGGAAAGAGTCAATGAAAATCCGTCGATGAGGGTACTTGAGCTCATGGTTGTCTCTGTATAATCTTCCTTTATGGTCACCGACTTGGGACCGTAAGTTGAAGATGAGGAGTAAATACCATATTTTATCGCAGTATCCCTCACGCTGGTATCAAAGACCTTACCGTTGAGAAGGCGTCCGGTGTAGTTGATATAGATGGTCGAATCAACCTTCAGCACCTTCTCGTCAGGAAGGGGTGCAGACTCGCGATGATAGTACAGACCCTTCGTGAGGGTATCCGCAGGGCCCATCGTAGGGAATTTCGCACTTACATATCTGTACAGAGAGTCGATCTCCCATACTTCCACATCCTTGATCTGTTCAACAGCACGGATGGAATAGATTGCCGCAGTACCGGAGCCGTTGGCAAGATAGTACGCCTCGTCCTTGAGATAATCCCCATACGAGCAAAGCCAACCCGGGATGATCACCTTGCGGAAACCACCGATTCTCATTGTTCTGAACGCCTCGTCCAATCCGGCATAGATGGATTCCCCGCTTTCCCCCCTGTAGAGAATCTCCGGTCCGTAATATCCTGATTCCGAATATGTACCTATCTGCTTGGCGACATCCTCATATGTCGTTGCCTGATAATTACCCTTGAGGTCCGTGACCGAATATGTCAATCTTACGTAAGGATAATCCACCGAATTGTCCATAAGCGGGCCCTGACCAGGCACATCCTCCAATATGTACGCACCCAGCGGCGTCTTCACAGCCGATGGATAAGCGGCTTCGCGCCAGGCATCGAAGACCTTCTTGTTCTGCTCGTTGAGCCCCTCGGTGACCACCCTTGCACAGGAGAAGGCAAGGACGGATGAGGTAACGATAAGCAATAATGTTCTTTTCTTCATATCAATTCTTTCCAAGAGGAGCAGTACTCCTCATAAACCGTGCCGCAGTCTGTTCAACATAGTCCCGGGCCATTTCCCTGCCGGGGATATCCCCAGGGAAATAAAGCCTTCCGCCGGAAGCATTCTCATGGCCTCCGCCATGAAAGAACGTTTTCGCGTAGGCATTGGCCGAAACACCCTTCTTTGAACGGACCGACACCCTGTAATAACCATCATCCTCCTTGAGCAGCAGGCTCATCCTGACCTTGCCCAAAGAGAGTGGCATATTCACAAAACCCTCTGTCTCACCATCCTGCAGGTCGAAGGAGTTGAGTTCCCCCGCATCCAGAATGACATAGGCTACCCCGTCCGAACTGATTTCCATCTTTCTGGAAAGTATGTAGCCCAGAGCCCTGAGACGGTTTTCACGATATTCATTGTAAAGGTACGACAAAATTTCGTCCCTGTCAACCCCGGCAGCTATGATTTCGGAGGCCATGGTAAAAGTGGAAGGCCATACCGAATTGGCGAAATTGTTCGTATCAGTGGTCATACCCACAAGCAGGGGCTTCAGCACCTCTTTCGGAAGTCCCTCAGGGCATATTCCCTTCAATATCCAGTAGGTCAGCTCGCTGGCCGACGAAATATCCGTCTCGCTGAACACCAGGCTGAACTTCCCCCTGTCGGGATCCAGATGATGGTCAATGAGCACCCGTGGTGAAGTGCACTGTTCCAGGGCAGGGGCCAGTACGGAGGCCCTGTCGAAACGGTTCATGTCCATGACCACGAGAAGGTCACAGGATGTCACCCAGGCAAAGGCATCTTCCTGCTCGCGAGAGGCATCGATCACCGAGCCTTCCGGAACGAAAAAAGAAAGGGTGTCCGGATAGCTGTCCGGGATGACTATACGGCACTCAGCCGATGTGAAAGCACCGAGATAAGCCCGCAGCCCACAGCTGCAGCCCATGGCGTCTCCGTCAGGATGTGCATGCACCACAATTGCCACCTTGCGGGACGACTCGCACATCGATTTGAATGTCAATGCTTCCTGTATCTCAAACATATCTGGCAAACAGTTTTAATTACAGTGCAAATTTAACAAGATTATTGCATTTGATAAATGATTTTTCTAACTTTGTAGGGTTTAGAAAACAAATAAAAATCACATAATATGAACAAGACAGTAAAAATTATCGTCGAGGTGGTTCTCTTCGCTGCAATCGTGGGACTTGTTTACGCCCTCTATGCCAGCATCATGAAGCCAGTTAACTTCAACAAGGAGAAGGCAGCACGCGAAGTCGTTGCAGTACAGAGACTTAAAGATATCCGTACTCTCCAGGTTGCCCTCAAGAGCGTCACCGGCAAGTTCACTGCAAACGCAGACTCTCTCAAACTGTTCTACGAGACAGGAAAGATGAAGATCAACATGCAGATCGGTTCATCAGATGACTCGCTCGCAGTTGCACACACAGCAGCCGTGAAGAAGAAGCTCGGAAAGAAGGCAAACAACGCTGAGCTTTTCGAACTCTACAAGGCAGGAGACCAGAACCTCGTGTTCTCAATCGAGCATGAGATCAACGTGAAGGACACTCTCTTCAACAACCGTCCTGACTTCTGCGTAGACTCGCTCAAATACATCCCATTCTCCGGCGGTCAGGAAGTCATCATGGACGCTGTCGTAAGACAGGTATCCGGTGTGCCTGTTCCACTCTTCGAGGCATGCATGCCTTACAAGGCTCTCCTCAAGGGTCTTGACAATCAGCTTCGCATCAACCTTGACGCAGAGCGCAGGGATCAGAACAAGTACGAAGGCCTCATGGTCGGCAGCGTAAGCGCACCTAACAACAACGCAGGTAACTGGGAGTAGTGTTCACGCTTGTACCTTCCAACTTTTTCAACCCGGCAACAGCGAAGGAAACGCTTGCTGCAGTTACCGGATTAAAAGAAGGTGAATCCGTAAACCACACCCTGATTCAGGAATACGACGCTGTCCTCATCTATTCTTATAGAGAGGGCAGCGTTGATTGTATCCCGCCAATTGCAGAGATGTTGAAACAACTCCCCCTCTGCAAGGAATACAACAAAATCATATGCTCGCTCAGCGAAGGCTTCCTGTATATTGCAATAGCCCAGGGCAAGAGCCTGCTGCTCGCGAACTATTTCAGGGCACCGGATTTCACGACCGCAGAATACTATCTTTTCTCCTCTCTCAAGAAACTACAGCTCAATCCTGAACTGTCAACCATCACCTGGATGGGAAGGCTTGAAACAGAGGACGAGATGTCGCTCTACAGATATTTCAAAGCGGTTGAACAGATATGAGGATAATAGGCGGCACACACAAGGGCAAGGCCATATATCCCCCTCAAGGCTACAAGGCGAGGCCGACCACGGACTTTGCAAGAGAAGCACTGTTCAACATTCTGGACAACGAATACGAGTTTGAAGACCTGAAAGTCCTGGACCTCTTCGGAGGTACAGGCGCCATATCATACGAGTTCGCCTCACGTGGGGTAGGCCACGTATGGTGCGTGGAGATGGCCAGGGAAAACGCGTCCTTCATCAAATCTGAGGCAGCCCGCCTCGGAATGAAGAACATAACGGTGGTAAGGGACAATGTCTTCGATTTCCTCAATATCTGCCACGAGAAATTCGACATAGTGTTTGCAGACCCTCCCTACTCCCTTGAAGGGCTTGACGGAATCCCGGATAAGGTTCTGGGACAGGATATACTGCAGCCCGGGGCATACTTCATACTGGAGCACGGAGACGAGTATTCATTCAAGGACCATCCGCTTTTCAAGAAAGAGAAGAGCTACGGACGCGTCCATTTCACATTTTTCGAGAAATAACCAAATATATAAGATATGGGACTTATTGATCAGATCATTGCGCGTGCAAAATCAAACAAGCAGCGCATCGTGCTCCCTGAATCACTTGAGGAGCGCACAATAAAGGCAGCTGACATGGCTCTCGCAGACGAGCTTGCAGAGATCATTCTCATCGGAAACAAGGATGAGATCATGGCCAAGGCTGCAGAGTTCGGACTCAAGAACATAGAGAAAGCTACAATCATCGACCCAGAGACCAGCGAGAAGACAGCTGAATACACCAACCTTCTCTATGAGCTCCGCAAGAGCAAGGGTATGACCCCGGAGCAGGCTGCCACCCTCGTAAAGAACCCACTTTACTTCGGCTGCCTCATCATCAAGAGCGGCGATGCAGACGGACAGATCAGCGGCGCTCTCTCAACAACAGGTGACACCCTCCGCCCTGCACTCCAGATCATCAAATGCGCTCCCGGCATCACATGCGTCAGCGGTGCGATGCTTCTCATAACCAAGACCCCTCAGTACGGCGAGGAAGGCGTACTCGTGATGGGAGACGTAGCCGTCACCCCTATGCCTGACGCAAACCAGCTCGCACAAATCGCAGTCTGCACAGCTCAGACAGCAAAGAGCGTAGCAGGATTCGCAGAGCCTCGCGTGGCAATGCTCTCATTCTCCACAAAGGGATCTGCAAAGCATGAGGTTGTTGACAAGGTCGTAGAGGCCACAAAGCTGGCAAAGGAGCTTGCACCAGATCTCAAGATCGACGGAGAGCTTCAGGCCGATGCAGCCCTCGTTGCATCCGTAGGCGCAAAGAAGTGCCCAGGCTCAGAGATCGCAGGCAAGGCCAACGTTCTCATCGCACCATGCCTTGAGGTAGGAAACATCGGTTACAAGCTCGTTCAGCGTCTCGGTGAGGCAGACGCAATCGGACCTATCCTCCAGGGTATCGCCCGTCCGGTAAACGACCTCAGCCGCGGCTGCTCTGTGGATGACATCTACAAGATGGTTGCCATCACAGCCTGCCAGGCAATGGACGCAAAATAATCCATTCGTAAGTATGACATAAGAATAGCCTCGAAGTCCACGACTCCGAGGCTATTTTCATTCTCTTCCTGTTCAAGCATTTGCTTCACTGCAGACCATGATATTGTCTATTCAATCTTGAAATAGTCCATGGCGGACTTATATGCATCTTGTTGCCAAGATAGCAATATTAATGGTTCACGTTCAATAACAGACCAGATCACCCCGGAGACAATCAACTGTATGGGAGTACTCGATAGCGCACAGCAGCGATTTTGACACACTTCCAACTTGGTAATACCTTTCTAAATTTCGGGGAAACATACATTGCTTGTGCCTATCTTGCACTGTATCAAATACTTATACCATCGTGAACCTGAAGTAGAGTCGCTAGCAAAAAGTTGTGCATTATGGTTTTATCTATTGGAAAAAAGTTGTAAATTTGCCCTAAGATACTTGGAAAAAAGTTGCAATGCTTAAAAGGAAGATAGATTCGGAATTTGAAAAATGGTTCACTCAGGTGCGTAAGAAGGCACTTTTTGTGGAAGGAGCACGTCAGGTGGGTAAAACGACTACAATCAGGCAGTT
>JAGHUW010000038.1 GCA_018064625.1 Candidatus Cryptobacteroides equifaecalis
TGCCGCAGTCCGCATCCGTCCAGAAAAGGACATGATAATACGAATCAGCGAGATAGAAGTTTATCCGGAGTATCTCCAGGAGTATCTGGAGTTTGCTCACAATGTTGGAGTCACGTCTGTAAAGGAAGAGTCCGGGGTGATTTGTATCTATCCTATGCAGCAGCTTCGTAACGACTGCCAGATACGCATTCTCGAAATCTATGCCTCACAAGATGCTTACCAGCATCACATCAAGACTCCTCATTTCCAGACCTACAAACAAGGAACACTCCACATGGTGAAGAGCCTTGAGCTCGTGGATATGAGCCAGATGGCCCCTGAGGCTCTCTCATTGATCTTCAACAAATCCAAACAGGCGGCAGCAATGTGCCTGCTGTGCTCATGCAATCAGACAACAAACAATATGACACTCACACAGAACTGGGACAAGACCTTCGCGCTTAGCGACAAGGTGTCACATGAAAAGGTGACCTTTACCACAAACTACGGATTCACACTTGCAGCAGACCTGTATATCCCGAAGAATGCCTCCGGCAGGATGCCGGCGCTCGCAGTCAGCGGTCCTTTCGGAGCCGTTAAGGAACAGTGCTCCGGCCTCTATGCCATGACTATGGCGGAGCGTGGCTACATCACCCTTGCATTCGACCCTTCATTTACCGGAGAGTCTTCCGGCGAGCCTCGTCGCACAGCATCTCCTGACATCAACACCGAAGATTTCCTTGCAGCTGTGGATTACCTCTGCCAGCGCAGCGACGTGGATGCGGAGAAGATCGGTATCATCGGCATTTGCGGCTGGGGAGGCATCGCACTCAATGCGGCGGCACAGGACCCTCGCATCAAGGCTACTGCAGCCATGACCATGTACGACATGAGCCGTGTGAACGGCAACGGATATTTCGATGCTGACGACAGCGAGGAGGCACGACACAATGCCCGCGAGGCTTGGGCCGCAGCACGTATGGTGGACATCGAGAGCGGATCATTCGCACAGGCCGGCGGAGTGGGCGATCCTCTTCCTGAGGATGCGCCGCAGTTCGTGAAGGATTACTTTGACTATTACAAGACTCCGCGCGGATATCATGTGCGCTCCGGCAACAGCAACGACGGATGGCGCACCACCGGCTGCCAGGCTTTCGGAAATGCTCGCTTCCTCTACTACATCAATGAAATTCGTACGGCAGTGCTCGTGGTCCATGGCGAGAATGCCCATTCACGCTACTTCGGCGAAAACGCTTTTGAGTACATGATCAACGGCAAGGCTGAGGGCTATGACTTCGTGCGTAAGCCTAATCCTGTGCCGGAGAACAAGGAACTCATGATAATCCCGGGCGCATCGCACTGCGATCTCTATGACGGAGGTAAGGACAAGGTCATCCCTTGGGATAAGCTTGACTCGTTCTTCCGTACAAATCTATGAGAGCGCTGAACATCCTGATGCTGCTCGCATTATTCCTATCCTGCACAAAACCGCCTATTCCGGCTGTGCAGGAGAAGGATGATGAGCAGAAGACCGAGGTGGAGCAGCCTATGCCACCAGATAGAGGCGATGACAATAGCTCAGAACCAAACACTAGCAGCATGAAGATATCTATAAAAGCCGGCGGCAAGACAGCCACTGCAACCCTCGTAAAAAACTCAGCTACAGACAAACTGAGAGAAATCCTCTCAAAAGGTCCATTGACCTATACGTCCAGCGGCAACGGCTTTGAGACCTACGGAGATATAGGTCAGGCACTCCCTACTTCAAACGAGAACATCACAGCTGCAACAGGTGACATATTGCTCTATGCCAGCAGATATATCTGCATATTCTGGGGTGCGAACACCTACTCCTACACCCGCCTTGGACGCATCGAAGGTCTGTCTGCTGATGAATTAAAGTATATGTTAGAAGGGACGGTATCAATAGATATTATACTCAATCCTTGATTCAGAATCTACGCGTGAGCGGGTTCGTATTCAGCCATGTTATGTGAATTCAGAATCGGTTCATCCATATCAGATCAGGTCAATTATTCTTGCAGCGACGTCCTGTGGCCTGTCAGCCAACAGCTGCCCGTGGTTCATTCCTTCAAATACTTCAACGTGTACGTCCGGGTGAAGCTCCCGCAGGTGCC
>JAGHUW010000148.1 GCA_018064625.1 Candidatus Cryptobacteroides equifaecalis
TTTTTCAGTTGTTTTTCTCCAAACGGCCGAGAAATCAATCATTTTTCGGCAGCCAAAGGCAGTTTGGCCGAGAATCGGTCATTTTTTCGGCCAAATGTCAAAAAAAACGCAGTTTCGCCGAAAAATCAACGATATTTCGGCCGCTTGGCTCAAAATGTCCGGAAAAGCGCCTGTTTTTCGGCTGCGAAATCTCATTGATTTGCCAATCCGTACAGGATTTTGTTATTTTCTGTCTGAAACAGTATTCCGCCAAAGCAGTATGATGATTCTTTGCGATTGGAATTATTGGTTAAGTTCAAAAACTGGTTATCTTTGTATGAGAAGAATCAATTGCTATGAAACTCGGTCGCAGTCAAAAAAGAATTATCATTTCCGCTCTGGTTTTTCTGGTAGCCCTTCCGGTGGCAGCATATCTGATTTGCTTGATGGCAGGCAGGCCAATGGACGCTGCATTGCCTGCAATCGCCGCCTGTGAACTCTGTACCCTCTTCTTTGCAATCATCTGTTTTGTCATCTCTTATATACGAAAATAGCTTCTATGTTCAGATATAACAGGTCAACGACTATAGTTGCCATATTGGTGCTGCTCATTTCAATGCTTCATCTTGCTGTATTTGCGGACAGTGCAGATGAAAAACAATTGGATGAAATATCAATAGGATTGGGTCTGCTGGGATTGTTGTATGAAATTTGGATTCTTGTCAAGGATAAACGGCGTAAATCAGATAAACATTAATTATATGAAGAAATTGCTGATTGTCATAGGCTTGATGTTCCTGTTTTGCTTTCTGTGCGGGACGCAAGCTTCAGCGAAATCCGAAGGAAAGAAGGAGTTGTGGGAAAGAGCCATGGATGCATTCAAGCATCGAAGGATACAGGAGAGCGATTCAATATTTTCCAAACTTATTGATTCAGGAAAGCTTTCCAGGAAGAAGATAGATGAAGCTTATTTCGGGATGGAACTTAATGCCCGCTTCGCAGGGAATTTTACAAGAGCATATCAGATCCGTCAGCACAGTCTCAGAGATGGACAGGATGACACATTGCAGACAAATTACAAAACATTGTCAACTCTTCCACCAGCGATGGTGAAAAGACCGTCCGAAGACATTGAAGTGAAATATATCCTTGACAGCACGAAAGCTTCCGGTGGCGAGGGGGGACTGATTAGAATCCCTGTAACTATCGCAGGTAAAGAGGAATATTGCATTTTAGACAATGGATGCTCTGAATTTGGAGCTGTAGATTCATCTTTTGCAAAGGAGCATAATATACGTCCAACAGGAGCTCTAGCAAACGTTTATGGCATTGTGGGAACCGAGCAAGCGGAAATTGGAATAGCTGATTCACTTTCAATCGGTGGCATGAAACTGTATAACCTTTTATTTGCCATAATTCCGGATATGCCACAGATGGATACCATCATGAGACTTGACGCTGTCTTGGGCGCCAACTTTTTCAGGCTGGTTGGTGAGGTTGATTTCTATGGCAAGGAAGGAAAGCTGGTGTTTCCCTCACGTCAGCAGCAATGTGAGTCTAACATCTGTTTGCACACCAGCGGACAATGTTATATTGAGGAAATGAAGGTTAATGGCAAGTATTGTCCTATGTGCTTGGATCTGGGAGCAGACAGAACGCGCCTTAACAGCAATTATTACACAGTGTATAAGTCCAGAATAAAGTACGGGCATAAAAACGAGATGTACAATTAGAGAGAGGTTGGTTTGAGGTTGTATTTGGTTAGTTGATAGGTTGTTATGAGAATTTGAGCCGCTATTTATTGAAAAAACTACTTGTGCAAAAAGTTTACATTGCTTGACATTCGGTTTACAGTTTGGCCCCTTCTGGGGCTTTATTTTTGCCCGCATCTTTACATTGAGTTTATATTGCTTTAATATACGTCATATTTGAGGCCTATTTGGCCGATATAGGGCGTTCTAGAGGGGTTTTGAGCCATTGGCGCAGGGTTTTCCGATCGTGCGTCAAAAGGGCCCGGAACCCTTTCTTTTCATACCGTTTGAACGCCGCTTAACCGGTGGTCAACTGAGGCGGGAAAAGGTGGAAAAAATCAATGGAGGGACAAATGGGGGGACAATGGGGGGACAAAACGATTCCTCAAAAATGGCTTTCAAACGGCACAAATTGCCACCAAACAAGTTTCAAAGTGCCAAATTTGGCGGATAGACCCCCACATAATCCACTGAAAAAGCCGTTAAAACGGTACTTAAAATCCATTTAAACGGCTTAAAATCAATCAAATAAAGTTCAAATACTGTTGGAAAAGTGTGTGCGGTGGCTTATATTTGCGGAAACGCTACGAAATACAGCCATGAAAGAGGAAGACATTTATAAAATTTATGCCGGCACTTCCGATGAGATAATCAAGGAAGGATATGAGGGTACAAAGCTGGAAAAGAAACGCCAGAGAGAGAGGTTTGACCGCCTTGACTCAAAGGCCACAACGCTCGTTGAAAGGATGGCAGTGGTTGCCCTAG
Source organism: Candidatus Cryptobacteroides equifaecalis (assembly GCA_018064625.1). GTDB lineage: Bacteria > Bacteroidota > Bacteroidia > Bacteroidales > UBA932 > Cryptobacteroides > Cryptobacteroides equifaecalis. The sequence continues at coordinate 2,496 of JAGHUW010000148.1, forward strand.
CGCTCACAGGTACACTATATATGTATATGAACTCGGCAAGTCCAAGCCTGTGGCCGCTGCTGGCAATGGCGATTGTCCTTGCCGCCACGGTAGTATCCGGATGCATTCTGATATTCGGTGTGCTCTCGGGCCGAAGTTTCATCTCTGACGGCATCAATCCGGATCTGTACTACAACAACGAGGTTGTTGAGTGGTGCTCGGAATGCGATAAGAATAAAAGGACAAGTCTATTCAGGCTGTACCGTACATTGGTTCTGAAGAAAGAGATATCCCTCAACGAAGCCGAACTGCAGCGCATGGCAAAACGTCACCGATGGAGCATACGAATATGGTGTGCAGGCGGTGGCTTGGGTATTGTCATTTGTATTCTTTGGGGTCTGAGTTCTGCAGTATAGGCTTATCTGCAGCTCTATCTGCAGGTGGAATTGAAGGCGGTAGCTTGGGTTTCTTTTCAGTTTGTTTCACTAACTTGACTTTATTCTTCATGACTGATATAAGATTAACTGAATACTTGATGGAAAAAGGCTATGTGGCAGATTTGAGGAAAGGAGGTATAGTCCCCGTTGCCAAAGCTGAGCATGCCATTCCTCTTATCATTAACGGTAAATGCGTAGATGGTGACTTACTTGGATACGATGGCATGTCTCTTGAGGAGTTTATTGAGTGGGAGTCTCAGAATCAAAAAATCTTTTTAGCGGCTCCGAGGACTTGATACACGGCGATGACAGCAGACATAGGTATGTCCTGCTGGTCGTAGTCCGGATTCTCTGGCACAAGGCGCAGATAGCCTTCTTGTGCGGACTTGCGCACGCGTTTCACCGTGCGGTACTGCCTGGTCACCAGCGCATATACTTCGCCATACAATATATTGGTGGGCCAGTCTTCGACATGTTTCAGCGCTATGATGTCTCCTGATGAGATAAGGGGTTCCATTGATTTGCCGGATATGTCCACCCAGCATTCCGCATCACGGAACACGGGGAAGCTCACGAACGCTGCCGGTACTGCGGTCTGGTCGTTCATTACCAGGTCGAAGCCTCCGATGAAATCCACCGCATAATATGGCGCTCCCTTTGCCTGATACTCTACAGGCTTGGGTCCTTCGGTCGCATTGTCTTTTCTGAACATTTCCCCCTCGCCGGTAAGGAGCCAAGTTGAATTATACTGGGGATAATTTTCAACGATATTCTCTATCCATTTAGCTTGTATATCTGTATTATTTTGAATCGCACGTGAAACTACTCCTTTACTTGCTCCAATAATACGCTCAAGCTTTCCAATGCTAATACCTTCATGCTTGGCAATCTCAGCTATTCTTTCTAGTAATGTCCCCATTTTATAATATCGTTGAAAATTATCCCAATAAAATTTGCAAATGGGATAATTATCCCTATATTTGCAGTGTTGTTCCAAATGGAATACGCTAACAAAGATAAAAAAACAAATTGAAATGAAAGTAATCCTTACCAAACACGGGGAGATAAACAAGATAGCCGCAATGCTTGGCGTGTCGAGGCTTGCGGTCAGGAACGCCCTCAAGTTCCGCTTCAACACCGAACTGTGCCAGCGCATACGCAAGGTTGCGCTTGAGCGAGGCGGAAAGGTCACCGAGTACTGCGACTGAACAGAGAACGGAAATCAATAATTACATACAGATATGAAAAATACAATCAAGATCTACCTCATGGCATTATGGTTCACGGCTGCGTTAGTACTGCTTGGTTCCGGTACCGGAGAATTCAGCTGGACAAATGGAATCGGACTGGCATTGTTCGTTGCTTTTGCATTGTTCACACGAATCGCCGATAAGAAAGGCTGGGTCAAGCTTAACGAAACAAACGAAGCATAGAATAGCAGCATAGCAAGCGCACCCCCGTAGTTCAACGGACAGAACAGTTCCATAGGGTTACTATACTTACCATGGACAGGAAGATGGAGCAGATGCGGGTTCGAATCCCGCCGGGGGACCAAAATAAATCAAAAACTGACCGCAATGTTAAAGGCGAATGATAAAAGGCTCGTTGCCGTCCTGGTGAAACTGGACGGGCATTTTGACGACGGTACCGTCAGCCAGTACCGTCACAGGTTCATCGGACCGGGCAGTGACGCCCAGATCCTACGCTTCAAGGATGACGTCTCTGTCGGTGAGACCTGTCTCCTTTTTGAGCTTTACAACAGGGACGCCTCGCCTGTATATAAGTGCGGCTACCTGGCGCGCAAATTCCTTGCAGCAGCACTTGGTTATCTCGGCTTCCGTGACATCCTCGTTTCTGTCATAATCGCAGGAGACCCGGACCGCTTTCCGGTGCACGGGGCGTTTCAGCCCGCGAAGAGTCTTCCCGAGGCTCTCGGCCTGTTCCGCAAGGCCAGGTTCACAGACGTTTCGGAGCAGTAACGGATCAACATAGCAAACAATGGAGATAATCAACGATAGAGTATGCGTCACAGCTGGCGAACTTGATGGAATCATAGGTTATGAGACAATCAAGAAACTTGCCCAGCGTGGTCAGGCGGAACGCGCCCAGCGCGGCTGCAAGGACCGTGCATCCCTGTTCTACGTTGATTCCCTCCCGTACAAGTACCGCACCGAGGTGCACAGGAGGTTTCCGGACCTTGAGTCCCGTGCGGAGAGCAGGCCTTTCACCGAGTCGGTGGAGCCGGACGGTGAGGCGTACGCCTTCTACGAGGGCTACACCTTCGCCAACGGAAGCCATCTCACCCCGGAGAAGATAGAGGAGTACAGCAACAACGCTGCCGTGCTCAACTCGTTCCGCCGCTGGCTGGAAGTGTCGAACGGCATGAGGAGCAAGACCGGGCACAGGAAGGTAAGGAAGGGCGAGTTCTGGGCCATGGCGGCCAAGGCCGTGGAGAAGATGGCGGACACGTTCCCCAACACCCTCCCGTCCAGCGAGAGGAGGCTCCAGGAGAAGTTCAACGACTACGAGAGGGACGGCTACGTTGCGCTCATCAGCGGCAAGCACGGCAACAGCAACGCCGCCAAGGTGGAGACGGAGGCCCAGAAGGCCGCCATCAGCGCGCTGTGCGCCATACCTAACGGACTGAGCAACGCCTTCGTGGCAAGGCAGTACAACGACGTCATGAAGAGGACCGGAGGCGAGACCATCACCGCCGGCACCGTGGGGAGGCTCCGCAAGGAGAACGGCCTTGCCATTGACGCCATGCGCCACGGCAGCAGCCATTTCTCCAACACCCGCGCCATGCAGGTGTCACGCACCAGGCCTACGGCGGCCATGCTGCTGTGGTCCCTGGACGGATGGGATGCGGAGCTCTACTACCAGAAGCGCAACGCCAAAGGCGTGGTCACGTACAACAACAGGAAGGTGCTGGAGGTGGTGCTTGACGCATGCTGCGACTATCCGATAGGCTACGCAATAGGCGACCAGGAGGATTCGCAGCTCATAGCCGAGGCTCTGAGGAATGCGGCCAACCACACGAGGGAGCTGTTCGGATCGCGCTACATGACATGCCAGATCCAGAGCGACCACTACGCATTGAAGACAATGACGCCGTACTACTCCACCGTTGCCGACAAGGTGACTCCGGCCAGGGTGCGCAACGCCAAGAGCAAGCCGGTCGAGAGATATTTCCTTGACATCAATGAAAGATACTGCAAGACGCAGCAGAACTGGAGCGGTTACGGCATCACGGCAAAGAAGGAGCACCAGCCGAACACGGAGTACCACAATCTCGTGAAGAAGAACTTCCCGGACGAGGAGGGAGTGATCAGGCAGATTGAAGAGATCATAGCCGTTGAGCGTGCGAGCAAGCTGGAGGAGTACATGAAGTTCTGGGAGCTCACACCTGCCGACAGGCGGCTTCCTCTTCCGGACGAACGCTTCCTGCTCAGGTTCGGCAGGAGCAGCGGCCACACCAACGTGCTTCAGGGGCAGGGAATGTGCCCAAGGATAGGCGGAGTCAGACGCCAGTACGAGTGCTTTGACATAAGCTTCAGGGACAAGGCGTACCTGCGCTGGGACATCAGATATGATGAGAGCGACCTGAGCCATGTCCTTGCCGTGAGCGAGGACGGCAAGTACAGGTACATGCTGGAGGAGAAGTATCTGCAGCCAATGGCCCTTGCCGACAGGAAGGAGGGTGACGCACTGCAGCTGGAGAGGGTGCGCGACTACAACAGGGCGCTGACCGACCACACGAGCGAGATGTTCCTTCAGATCAGCGAGCATGCCAGGCCGCTGATCAGCGGAATGGCCGCCGAGGCGCTGGAGAGCCCGGACGCACACAACGTGCTTGCCAAGGAGCTGCTGACTGACAGCCGCGGGCAGCACAAGAGCCGCAGGGCCGGCGAAAGGCGCAGGCTCGCCGCCGCGGCAGCGGATGCGGAGGACATCCAGCCCGTTGCGGTTCCGGTGGTTGTTGAGAACGCTCCTGCAGGAGAGAACAGGGTGAACACGTTCGACCTTTATTGACGACAGAATGCAATATACATAATACTTAAAAACCAAAAGACATGAAAAAATCAGAAAAACAGGCGATAGCCGACAACCTCAGGACGTTCTGCGCCATCAAGGGGTCCCAGAACGCAGCGGCGCGCTCCATCAGCGGTGTGAGCAGCGCAACCATTTCACAGATCCTCACCGGGCAGTGGGACCTGATCAGCGACGAGATGTGGCGCAGCGTTGCGTCGCAGACCGGATATGACAGGCACGGGTGGAACGTGGTGAGGACCCGGGGCTTCCAGCGCATAAGCGAGATACTTGCGGACGCAAAGGACAAGTCGCTGGTGATGGCCCTGACGGGCGAGGCCGGATGCGGCAAGAGCGAGAGCATAAAGGTCTTCGCCAGGAACAACAGGAACGTCTACCACGTGGTCTGCCAGGAGTACTGGAACAGGAGGAACTTCATGACCGAGATGCTTGCGCAGCTGTCCATATCGAGCGCCGGCTGCACCGTGAGCGAGATGATGACGGACATAATATCGGCGATAAAGAAGAGGGAGAGGCCTCTGATCATCCTTGACGAGGCCGACAAGCTCAGCGACCAGGTGCTGTATTTCTTCATTTCCCTGTACAATTCGCTTGAGGATGACTGCGGCATCATACTGTGCGCCACCAACTACCTGGAGAAGCGCATAGCAAAGGGCGTGAGGATAAACCGCAAGGGATACAACGAGATCTTCTCGCGCATCGGACGCAAGTTCATCCCGATAGAGCAGGTGAACGGCGACGACGTGGAGGCGGTCTGCAGGGCCAACGGCATCACCGATGACGGCGTGATAGATGAGATAATAGAGAACTGCGACTATGATCTGCGCAGGGTGCGCAGGCTTGTGCACGCGGCCATCAAGCGCATGGAGGCAAGGTCATGAAGAGGCTACTGAGCAACAGTGACGTTACCAGGGCGAGCTTTGACGCCGCTCCTTTCGAGGGCAGGTGGCTGGCGAGCTTCGGCAGGCCGGAGCTGAAGGGCACATGGATAATCTTCGGCACCAGCGGCAGCGGCAAGACCACCTTCGGCCTCATGCTGGCCAAGTATCTCTCACGCTTCCGCCGCACCATGTACGATTCCCTGGAGCAGGGGCTGAGCTATTCGATGCAGATGGCATGGGACAGGACGGGAATGAAAGAGGCGGGAAGAGGCGTGGTGTTCGGGGACAGGATATATCTGGACGAACTCAAGGAGAAGCTTGCCAGGCCCAAGAGCCCGCAGATAGTGGTGATTGACTCGATCACGGCGATGACCGGGTTCAGGAAGAGCGATTATTCCGAACTGGTTGCGGCGTTCCCGGGCAAGCTGTTCATCTTCATCGCGCACGAGAAGAACGGGGCGGCGCATCCGTCGGTCGCCGAGCACATACGCAAGCTCAGCGACATCAAGATATATGTCGAGGGCTACCTCGCACGGATAGTGTCCAGGTACGCCAACGGGACCGCAGGCGAAGGCGGCGAGGACTTCGTCATATGGGAGGAGAAGGCCGCCCAGTACTGGCCTGAAAAAATACTTTAGGATATGGCAAGGAAAGATGCAATGAATGACATCCATTCAAAGATTCTGAGAAAGTTCCACACGCTGTGCGGCGTCTGCGGGCTGAGCCAGGACGAAAAATCCGCCATAGTCGAGTCCTATGGTGTGAGCAGCAGCAGGGACATAGGCACGCATGATCTGATTGACATCTGCGAGAAGCTGTCGGTGCGTGCCGGACAGGGCGCCGGCTCCGAGAGGGACCAGCTGCGCAAGAGAGTGATGGCCGCCATAGGCGGTTATCTGAAAAAGATAGGCAGGGATTCAAACGCCGAACTGATAAAGACAATAGCATGCAGGAGCACCGGTTATCCCGACTTCAACAGAATACCGATGGAGAGGCTGCGCAACTGCTACTACGCCTTCCTTAACAAACAGAAGGATGTTGACAGTGCGGAGCACGTCGCCACTGCCATGCTTGCCGCACAGGCGCAGTGTTCGAACAGGGTTCAAACGGTGCTCAAAAGCTGACGTATGGCGGAACACAGGACAGGGAACGGCGAGTACTGGTACGTGTTCATCAGCTGCGGCGTGGCCGTTGTGGCCAGCCACCTGAGCCTGAACACCCCGTACGAGAAGAGGCGCAGGAGAGCCGGCAACTGGTTTGCGGACAGCGCGAGCGCGCAGATGGTTGCGGATGAGATAAACTGCATTTTCAAACAAAAAAAACACTGAATATGGATATTTCATCAACGAGAAAAGTAATTGCCGCAGGGTTCCGCATCATCAGATGCGATGATTACCCCTCAATCCGGATTAAGGAACGCACGGGTCAGAACGCGGCTTGGGTGACGCTGGAGAGCGGCTTCCAGTCAAAGGCGGCCAGGGACCGCCGCTTCAAGGAGCTTCTTAAGGATCAAAGGATAATCGAGGACTGAACATGATAATTGCAGTTGATTTTGACGGGACGCTCCACGACGGGGAGTACCCGAACATAGGCGAGCCGCTGAAGGATGCGGTCACGGTGATGAGGCAGCTTCACGATGAGGGGCACACGCTGATAATATGGTCCTGCAGGGCCGGTGCGGCGTACGATGACATGATACGCTGGCTGGAGGGGATGGAGATACCCTTCGACTGCGTGAACGAGCAGGATCCGGACAACATGGCCGCCTACGGCAACGACACCAGGAAGGTGTATGCGGACGTGTACATTGACGACCACAACATCGGCGGCATACCTCCGTGGAGGACCATATACAGGAAGATACGCGGGATGGCATAGCATTGCCGCGGGGGCGGTGAAAGCCGGACAAGAGGTGCAAGCCGGCGAGGGTTTTTGTATTGGTTATTTCCCTGTATTTGAGCCCGGGTTCGAATCCCGGCACCGCCGCTGGAGACAGACATTATTAACCACATTAAATTTTTTGAACCATGGAAGAAAAACAGATCAGAATGAGCGAGGAGGAACTCAGGGAGTTCCAGGCCTTCAGAGCCGAGAAGGCCAGGAAGGAGGAGGAAGCCAGGCGCAGGAGCGAGAGGGACAGCTACAGGGAGATGGTGGATGCGGAGATTGCCGCCGCCATCCCGGAGCTCAGGAACATCAGCGGCGACCTCAAGGCGGTCAAGGACAAGGTGTATGAGAACTTCAGGGCCATCCTTGAGATGAAAGCGGACATGTTCCGCAGGAACAGGGGCGAGGAGATGGGCAACTTCAGCCACACCTTCACCAGCAGCGACGGGCGCATGTGCATAGTCCTTGGCAGCAACGCCTGCGAGGGCTACCTCGACACTGCGGAGGACGGCGTTGCCATGGTGAGGGAGTACATCGAGTCACTGGCGATGGACGAGAAGAGCAGGGCCCTCGTGTCCATGGTGCTCAAGCTGCTTGCCCGCGACGCCAAGGGGACGCTCAAGGCCCAGCGCATAGTGCAGCTGCACAAGCTTGCCGACGAGTCCGGGAACGCCAAGTTCCAGGAGGGCGTGAGGATAATTGAGGAGGCATACGTCCCGAGCCGCACCAGCACCTACATCAAGGCAAGGGTGAAGGACGACGACGGCGTGTGGAGGAACATCCCTCTCAGCATGACGGACGTGAACTGATTGTTTAACCATCGGCAGTGAAAAGATATCATGAAGAAACCTGGAATAGATGAGATCTGCGGCATGCTGGTGCAGGCCGTGGCGGATGACGCAAGGCTTCCGGAGGAGGCCAGGGAGAACAGGCAGTCGGTGGTGTGCTCCGACAGGGATGGCGAGTGCTTCCTTGTGGTGAACGGCAGCGGCGGCGGGATGAGGGAGTGCTTCCGGAAGCTGCTCGGTCAGAGGCCTGACCTGAGGCAGGTGATGCAGGAGGCGATGAACGGGTTGTACGTTAACGGTATTTATTGATAAAGGAGTTTCAATATGGGAAGACGGCGCAGAATCAAAGGCAACAGCTACAGGGCGAGGGTGCGTGAGGTGAACCGCATATACGATGAACATCTCAACTCGGGGCTGAGCAACCGGGAGATACTGCGCCGTTACATATACCCCGTTTATCCGATAAGCGAGTCGACGCTGTACAACATGCTCAAGGCCGAGTTCCGGCTCCAGATGGACCGGGACGAAGGGCCTACGCTTTTCGACAACGAACAATTAAATTGAAGATAACTGAAATGGAAAAACTTTACAACGAACTAATGGCCTATCTCCAGAGTCATGCGGAAGATCTGGGCATCAGCTCCATTGATGAGGACTGGGGGCAGCTGGAGGCGCTGCTCAACGGAGAGGACACATATCCGGTAACATTCCCGTGCCTGCTCATATCGTTCAGCGAGACCCAGTGGAGCGACCTCCAGTCCGCCGCCGCGAAGCAGAGGGGCGATATGAGGATAACCACCAGGCTCGCTTTCGACTGCTGGGACGACACGCACGCCGGATCGGAGCAGCAGTGCTACGGGGCGGTCAGGCACCATGTGGCCGGTGAGCTCCACAATCTCCTGCAGGGAAAGAGGCCGGAATCGGTGAACGGCGCAAGCGCACTCAGCAGAGCGGCATCACGCACGATATCCCTGCCTCACGGCATCAAGGTGTACGAAACGGATTACAGACTGAGGCTCAACGGCTAGGATATGGAGAAAGATAACAGGCTTGGGAGTTATGACTAAAGAAAGACAGATAATGCTCGCAAACTTCATGGAAAGAAGATTCCTTGGCGCAGCTAACGCCAATGCGTCCGCAATGCATTATGATATGTCCTTCCCTGAGCTCTTGCGCTATCTGAACGAGGCGGAGACGTTGGGCATGAAAAGTTACAAGGCATATTTTGTGAGCCACGGTGCAGAGATCCTTATGAAGTCAAAGCCACATGAACAGCAGAGCAAGGCACTGATATGCGATTTCCTTTCAGCAAACAACCTGATAAAGTTGAGGAAACGCAGCTCGCAAAAGCAATGCGGCCAACCTGTAGTCAAGCTGGAGAGGCTGAACGATGCCGAAGTGAAAAAACTCAATACGTTCCTTGTATGGCTGCAGAATCACTATGACTATTCACAGCACTCATTGCAATCCTACATGTATTCACTGGCAGACTTTTTCAGCTATTTCCAGAATTTCAGTGAGGCGAATGTCAGAGCTTATATCAACGACATGGAGGCAAACAGAAAATATAAGCCTTCCACCGTTGCATTGCGAATGACTGCCTTGAAGATGTACGCGCAGTCCTTGGGAAAGGCCATATCCATCAAGAGGAGAAAGATGTCGCGAAATCTTAACACCGAGAATGTGCCGTCTGAAAGGGAGTACAGAAAGCTGCTTGATTACTTGAGAAATAGAAGTATTAAGGATTATCTCATTGTTAGAGTTTTGGCGACAACTGGTGCCAGGCACTCAGAGTTGCTGATGATGAGGTGGGAAGACATTCTCAAGGGTGAGTTGGTGCTGAAAGGCAAAGGTGCTAAGTTCAGGCGTTTCTTCTTCACCAGAGAGTTGATTCAGGAGGTTCAGGCTTCACAATTACATGGATATATAGAGGCTAGCCGGTTTTCGCCCGGAGGAGTTCGATCAGACAGGTGCCTGGGGGAGCACATGAAACAATGGGCGGACGCCTGCGGAATTGACAGGAGCAAGTTGCACCCTCACGCTTTCCGCCATTTTTTCGCCAAAATGTATCTCAAGAGCAACAAGGATGTTGTTCAGCTCGCTGAATTGCTAGGACATGAGAGTATCGATACAACAAGAATATATTTACAAAAGACAAAAGATGAACAACAAAGAGACTTTAATAAGACAGTTGCTTGGTAACATTGAATCCCTGAAGGACACTGCCAAGTTATTCGATGATGAAACCTTGTCGATATATACTGAGACCGGGCACGTTGACTGTGATTTTCTTACAAGGTTTCTGGAAACATTATCAATGCTCGCAGATGTTCAGGTATATTTTCAGAAAAGATTGAACAAATTTCTGGGAATAACTGATGAGCCTGTGAACAGGAAGGCTCTTAAAAAAACATCAGGCATAAAGATGACACCTGAGGAAGTTTTCAGAGCGTGCAGATTCGAGGATAATATAGTACATCTTCCTGACATCCAGCTTGAGAAAAAGACTTACGAAGAAGTCAAGAACCGCATAGAACAAGCAGGTGGCTCCTGGACTGGCGGCAAGGTGCAGGGATTCACATTCCCGTTCAACGCTGAGAGAGTGTGGAGCATCCTCAAGACCGGGGGAAAATGCAATCTTCAGCAGGAATTCCAGTTCTTCGAGACTCCTGATGAAATTGCGGACTGGCTTGTTTCTCTTGCCGGAGAAATCATGGAAACAGACAGAGTTCTTGAACCATCAGCCGGTCGTGGTTCCTTAATAAGGGCGATCGGGCGGCAATGCCCTGGTAAATCGGTTGATTGTTATGAGCTCATGCCTGAGAATCAAGAACTGCTTGCCCAAATTAATACGGCAAATATCATCGGAAACGACTTCATGCTTGAATGCCAGGGCGAATATGACAAGATAATTGCGAATCCGCCTTTTTCCGGCAATCAGGATATCAAACATGTCAGACGAATGTATGAGCTGCTTGCTGATGGTGGCACGCTGGCGGCCATCACATCAAGGCACTGGATTTTTGGGGAGGAGTCAGTTTGTTCTGAATTCAGAACATGGCTTGATTCTGTGAATGGGAACAGGTATGATATAGAGCAGGGAGCCTTCAAAAATTCAGGTACTCAGATAGGTACAGCGGCTGTTGTTGTAACAAAAAAGAAGAAACAGCCATGAGCGGGAGATTGTGGACGCCATACGAGGACGAGGTGCTAAGGACCATGTACCCGGACCATTTCGCAGGCGAGATAAGCGGGGTTCTGGGCAGAACCGTGCGCTCCATATACACCAGAGTCAGGATGCTGGGATTGAAGTCCCCAAGGGAAAAGATAGTGAGGTCAGGGAAGATGTCATGCGAGGATCCGAGGGTGAAGGCTGCACGGTTCAGGAAAGGGCATGTGCCGGTGAACAAGGGAAAGAGAATGAGCCCGGAGCTGTACGCCAAGTGCGCCACCACAATGTTCAGGAAGGGCAACAGGCCGGTGAACCATCGCCAGGTGGGAAGCGAGAGAGTGAATGTGGAGGGATATGTGGAGGTGAAGGTCTCGGAGCCCAACAAGTGGCGCCTGAAGCACCGGGTGGTCTGGGAGCAGGCCAACGGCCCGATACCTCCGGGACACAACGTGCAGTTCAGGGACGGGAACAGGCGGAACTGCGGGCTTGACAACCTTTACCTCATAAGCCGCGCCGACCAGCTGAGGAACGAGAACAGCATGGAGGCCAGGTACCCGGAGGAGCTGCGCAGCGTGATCAGGCTCAGGGGGACACTTATAAGACAAATAACCATTCACAACAGAAAACAAAGACAATGAGCAAAAGGAATTTATCACTCGATGCGCTGAAGTCGCATCTTTTTGAAGCCATAGAGAGCGTCAAGAACATCAATGACAGCGAGGCTTCCGAGAACGAGAAACTGAGCCTGGACCAGGCAAGGACAATCGTTGACCTCTCCGGGAGGATAATCGAGGTCTACAAGGTCCAGGTGGACGCCTTCAAGACCATTGAAAGGATGTCCGACGTTGGCAAGGCGCAGATATTTCTGGGCAATGCCGGAATAATCGATGCCGACACCATGGTAGACGGCACAAAGAGACTGCAGCAGTGAAAAACCAATGAGCAAGGGAACCATGAAAACGAATCTGTCGGCCAGGGAGAAGGCCGAGGCCAGAAAGGCCATGAAGAAGGAGATATTCCAGCACATAGCCGGAACATCCGTTCCGAACATGATGAAGCTTGTCTTCGTGCTGGCCAAGACGCTGGAGCTGCTTGATGAGCAGACGTTCCAGATGATCAGGGGCATATTCAGGGCCCACGGCTATATCGTGCAGGAGAATGACATCCTCTCCGGAATAGCCGACTACTGCAGGAAGCGCAGGCAGGCCAGCGCGAGCTTCGAGGACAGGTACGAGCAGATGATTGCCAGCACCACCTTCAATGCCGGAGGCGTGGAGATGTACGACCATTTCAACGAGGACTGCAACGAGATCCTGCGCCTTGTGATGCTCTACCTCGACAGGTGTGCCGGCAGCGACTCCGCCCACCTGCAGGTGTTCGGACTGCTGGAGGGTATGCCGTCATCCGGACTGTTCACCCCGGAGGACATTCAGAGGTTTGTGATGAGATAGAGATATGCCACCGAAGAATATGCACATTGACTTTTCTGACTTCAAGCTGAAGCTTGTTTCCCCCACTGGACAGGTACTTGACTTAAATCCAATGCAACGAACTGTGTCCTTATGCCCGGAAAAGGCAACTGAGACGAAAAGATATGGAACGGGACGGATAGAGTGCAAATTTAAAATTACGACTGCGAGCAGGAGGACGATAATTCGCTTGAAGCAAATGGCCGGTATGATGAAGAAGCCGACAACCTCATACATAACTCTGAGGAGGAACTGCGCCAAACGCAACAAATTAATAAACTAAATTTTTATACAAGATTATGAAAACACTACTGTTTCTGTCATTTCTGACATTCGTCGCCGGACTTGCAAGGTTCATGCAAGAGTACGGCATTGTTGAATCATATTCCCGCTACGGCCTCAACTGTGAGAGGTCCAGGATGAACAGGAATGCAAACTGGTGGAGTGTGAGCACCATCGCAAGTGCAATACTGCTGATTCCGGTATGCCTGGAGATTGGCGAGGGGAGCCTGCTGCAGTGCATCTGCTTCATCACACCGCTCACGCTGCTGGTGATAGGCTTCACTCCGGATTTTGAAAAGGATCATACGACATACGTTGTCCATCATGTTGCAGGCTATTTATGTGGAGCTCTGACCGTGGTTCTGGCCGTGTTCGTGTTCTGCAACTGGCTTGCGTTGATGCTTGCCATTGTTACCATGGTAACGATTGGTCTGGTAACACGCAGCATCAGGAAATGCTATTGCCTGTGGCTCGAGCTCAGCATGTACATGTATGTTTACATAACGCTTCTGATGGCATGAGAAAGCCTGGCGGTATAATAGTTGAAAATGCCGGTGTGGTTTTGCCGCAGCCGGAAGTGGTACGTCCGCTTAAAGCCATGGAGTCATTGATGAAGACGCCAAAGGACGACAACAAGGACATTCCGGGCTTTTATGACCAGCCCTTGGTTACAGCGGAAGTTGAATCGATAAGGATAGCCAGAAGCGGAGCATACGGCGTGCCGGAGCAGAACTTCAAGATTTATCCCGAACTTTCCTGCAGGATCATCGGCCTTGTCATTGAGAGGCTCGCGGAGCTCGATAGGGAGTTCGAACGGCTGTAGCAGCGGGAAAAAGAACTGTCACGGCAAGATCATATACAATCAATAGCGTATTCCTGCAGTTGAGCGGCTGCTGTCTGGTAACAGGCGGCAGCCGTTTCATTTCAGGTCCAGGACCTTCATCACTTCGGTTTCGATTATTGTCCTTGCGGACTGCGTAAGATCCCCGGACTCTCCCATGAACTGGCGTCTGGGTATGCTGGCCCTTACCGTGAGCGACGTCTTCTTCGTGAGGGCGAGACCTTTCCACATTTCGGCCTCCTTGGAGTCACCGCCCTGCTTTTTCCTGCCCCCTCCGGATTTGTAGTACATGGCCCATGCGAATCGGCGCATCTTCTGTGACACCTTGGGGTGTGTGGTCACGGTGCCTCCCTCGTTGTGTATCCCGGCATAGACGATGTTGGAGAATATGGTTACCGAACCCCGTCCGGGCGTGTATCCTATGGAATTGTACAGCACCTTGCGGCTGGACAGCAGCGGTCCTCTCCTGGAGTCGGCGCCGTTGCCTAGCAGCTGTCTCCGGGTCTTCTGCCATGCGTGCAGGCCTCCGTCCTGGAACCCTCCCTTGCGGAAGTTCTCCTGAAACAGCGACTTCGCCCTGGCTCCTATCTTTATGGGGAGCGTGCGGTTCATCAGCCTCTCGAACTCCGGGCCGATACGTTTGAGGTGGTCGAAGAACTCCTTTTCCGTCATTTTCTTCCTGCCTGATAAAGGTTCTCCTGAAGGAGGAATCCGAGGAGGTACCAGATGCGGTCTTCAATCTTCCTGAGACAGATTTCAAGGCCGATCTTTTCGTCATAGGCTGACGGATCCACGCAGGTGGTGGACTCGCGGAGGGTGAAGCCGTTCTTCATCCGGACTGTCACGCAGCACACCGGCTTGTCGAACTCCATCTCGGTGCGGCACACGACATCCTGCATGTTCTCGGCGACCTGTTCCTTTGTTACAGAAATTTGTGGCATAAGTGCTTGGATTTAAAAATTGTTTGTATATTTGCAGTGATTCCTTTTATGGAAGTGAGCGTCCCGCAAGGGTCGCACAGCTTGTCCGGCCTCAGAGTCTTCTCTGGGGCCGCCCCATTTTTATATGGTGTATATATTATCTTCTCGCCCTGAGAAATAATACAATATGTGTTTGCCTTCCATTTTGTATTTTCTGAGTTTGCTATATACATCCTTGTTTTCTTCCTCAAATTCAATCAGCACCAGTTCCGCTTTCTGGTCTCTTAGTGCGTGATCAACATAATGGTCAAGGTTGTTGACACTGCGCGTCTTTTTCAAATCTGCAGGTTTCCCATCACAAAGAACATCATACAATCCTTCACGCTCTCGCAGATGAACCATTCTGTGTCCTGCGTTGGCAAAGTTTGCACACATAGTGTGCTCCTTAAGGTACTTTTCCCATTCGTTGCCGGTCTTTTTTGCTGGTATACGAGTGCTTTCAGTGACCAGGTATCCGTCTCCTCTCCTGAACTCCTGTATCCAGCCCTCCCCGAAATATTCATATTTTTCCGGTATGCCGGATATCTCAACCTTGTTTGACTGAAGAATTTTTTCAATGTACTTGCAGTTGCCGCAGTCCTTCACCTTGTTGGTGGGCGCGGCGGACTGCTGTCTGCCGTAGAACGGACAGCTCTGGCAGTCGTCCGGGAAATACGGGTGCGTATCTGAAAACAGCCTGCCGTCCTTGCCGGGGTTGTTGTCAAGGCCCGGGGCAGCCCGGTAACCTGCAGTGGGCGAAGGTGTCACCGGATCGTCCGTCGCCTCCAGCGAGCACTGGCATCCCCACCTGTCGCCCGGGCGGTGTGCACTCCAGAACGGGTGGTCAACCGGCAGCACGGTGTTCCACAGGGACATGTGCACGGCCTCCGGTGTGGCCGCCGTTGACGGAACCCACCTGAGGTTGGGCAGGACGTCCTTCTCCCTCTCGAACCTCTGCCAGTCGGCCGCCAGCGAGGCCCTCTTCACCGCCGTGTCGTACTCGGTCCTGAGCCATCTGCCGCACTGGTGCGATGTGATATCCTTTATGTCTTCCTTGAAGCGCGCGAATGTCTTGAGGTTGCCCTCGTCGTCAAGCAGCCTCGATGCGATGTCCTGCTGCATGCGGTGCGCCTTGAACGCACTGAACACCTCATTGCTGCGGACCACCCTCATCCTGAACTCTGGCGTGAGCTCCTCCGCATCCCCGAACCCTTTGGCGGCGGCCAGGTCGAACGTGTCCGCGAAGCCCCTGAACAGTTCCGGATGAATCTCAGTGTAGGGGTTGATCCGTTTGGAGTATATATCCTTGAGCGCCTTTTGAACGGCGTTTGAAAGGTCTATGGGAGTGGCGGCCACATTGACCGGCATGAATGAATCGGGACCGTAATACAGGTCATTCATCACCATTCTGAAGCCCCGTCTCCCGCCGGGGCCTCCCCGAAAAAACGTCTCGCCCTGTTCTGCGGGCTGTCCTGTGTTCCGCGCAGCGTCTCCAGCTGCCTCTGCCTGCGCTCGTTCTCCATGTCCTTGAGGGCCTTGTAATCGTCCGGCTTCTCTATGCCCAGCTGCTCGTACATGTAGTCGTCGGATATCGGGAGCCCCATGTCCAGGGCCTTCCTGAACAGGTCGGCCTTCTCGGCCGCCGACATCCTTTCCGGCTCCACGAAGACGAACTCGCCTCCGGACGTGTCCATGCCCAGGTTGCGGAATATGTCGGCCATCTCGTAGTTCAGCACGTTGAGCACGAACACCCTGTCATCGGCGGCCAGCTCCTCCTCCACCTCCCTGTGCACGGTTCCGAGAGCCTGCGTTCCGGTGTCCGAGGCTTCCGTGGTCAGCGTGTTGCACAGTATGGCCTTGGACAGCTCGGCGTTGCACCGCTCCACCAGCCTGTCGTACACGTCTGCGCTTCCGGACTTGTTGCCGGACTCCTGGAACCTGAGGCTGCTGCCCTCGGGATGTATGTACACACCGTTGCTTCCAAGGGACTGGGCGTCCTCCATGGTGCGTCTTCTGGCCTCGTCATCGGCCGCATCGTATATGTACTCCCTTATCGGCATGCCGAACACCTCGGAGTACTCGGACCAGTCGCCCATCGTGCCGGTCTTGTATATGACGTACGGGGCGCAGCGGGCCAGTGCGCCCAGCGGTTCCGGCCCCTCTATGAGAAGGAGGTTGCCGTATTCGTCGAACGGTATGCCGAGCACGTCGCTCTGCCTGCGGCGTATGAGGCGCAGCTGCGGGTCCACATGCTTGCGGGGCACCATGGTGTAGTCGATCCAGCCCTTTTCGTTGATGAAGAACTGCACGAGGGTGAGACCCCAGAACTTAGCGTCCAGCACGTCGCCTATGAAGCGGTAGAACCATGGGGACCTGATGTTGTCATTGATCCTGTCGTCCGGCACGCCGCGCCTCCTGAACTCTATAGGCGAGCCCAGTATGGCGGCCTTCCTCTTCTGAATGACCGAGCCCAGGTGCGGATCCATGAGAATGTTGGAGTAGATGTCGTACAGCCTGGTCCTTCTGGTGTAGTCAACGTTCTCCGCACCGGACACCGCCGCCTTGTAGTCCCCTATGTCGATACCGAACCTCGCCGGCTGCTGCAGTATGATGGTTGCCCCCGGACGGGATATCTGTCCTCCGGCGGTGATGACCGGCTCCCTTGTCGTTTGAGCCTTGTCCTTTGTTCTGTTGAAGAAAGTAAGCAGTTTCATTTCGTTCCGTGTTTATAGGTGTTGTTCACGCTTCCTGTTCGATGATGTGAGTGACACTGCGTTCTGCCTGCGCGTGTCTTCCGGCAGCAGCGGTGCGTCCGGTATGGATATCTTTGATGCGGCCACGGCCTTGAGCCACTCCACGGCCCTGTTGTAGCGGTCCACCCTCATCTGCGAGAGCTTCTGCGGATTGTGTATGCAGAATATGTGGTACACCGATATGTCAATGGCCATCATCAGTATGAGATTGTTGCGGGCCTGGCCGCGCGCCGCGAATATGGCGTCGCAGTCATAGCGCGTCCCGAGGTAGGACTTCATCTCATCCACGGCCCTGTCCTCGCATATCTCGACCACCGATGCGTCCTGACGCGTGACCGCTGCCAGAATCTCCGGGTGCACCGATGCGTCATAATCCTCAATGTCAATGAACATGCTCATAGTTTCCTGTCTGATTTCTTTCTCGGAAGAGATATTGCCGGCTCCTCCACCCGGACTCTGTTTCGTATTATCCTGTACGCCCCCTCCACCTGGTCCGGTCCGTCGGCCGGATACTTGAGCGCGGAGGTGAACAGCGTGAACTGCTCGGCCAGACGCTTCATGTGCGGGTTGTCCGCCTCTGCCTGGTTGAGCACCATGCGTCCGTCACGGTTGAGAGGCTCCAGGTTGGCCTCTATTCTGGTGGCCTTGTCCGTCTTGCGCTGTTCGTCGCCCTTGATGGACAGCATGCGCCCTCTCCTGCGGCACTCCTCCTGGACGAGCGGCTTGAACACCTGCTGGAAGAAAGGATCCTGCAGGGAGTTGTTCTCCATGTAGAGGAACAGCGGAGCCTTTTCACCGACATAGTCCGCCATCTCGAAGTACCATCTGATGAACTCGGCGTTCAGCGCATGGTCCAGGAAGCACTTGATGACATAGAGCATGCCCGAATGCATCCCTACGAGGCACACGCCCTTGGTGGAGGAGCCTTTCCTTCCCTTCTCCCCGGGGGCCGGGTCTCCGTAGGCCACGAGGAACTTGAACTTCGAGAGCGCCGGCACCCTGCCCCACCGCAGTTCCTTGAACACTTCGCCCTCTGACACGGGGTTGTTGTAGTACTCCTTCTGCTGCGAGGCGGTGGATATCTTGGAGAGGGTGGTGTCGATATGCTCCTCGGTGTTCTTCTCCGGCCATGTGCTGCGGCCCGATGCGTCCCTTATGTTCACTATGTCATGGTGGTTGGCGTAGGCGGCGGCCCTTAGCACGCAGCAGTCCTTGGCTATTATGTTGCCGCACCATACGATGAGCGTGGGTTCGGAAATGGACCTGGTGGCGTAGAACGCCTGCTCGTACCACTGCCATTTCTTCTCTATGATGTCCGGATTGCGGCATTCCTCGTCAGTGTCGAAGTCGTCCACCAGCAGGATGTCCGGGCGCACCTCGTCGTTCCTGGATCCTCGCGGGGCGTTGCCGGCTCCCACGGCCCTGAATGCGGCTCCTCCCTTGGTGATGAACTCCCTGTCGGTCCAGCTTCCCATGTTCACCTGCTCCCCGTAGAACATCCTTATCCTTGCGTTAGCCTCCAGGTTGGCTCTGTACGGGGCAAGCAGCCTGATTGCGGCGTCCTGCGTGGAGGAGGCGAGCATGACGTTCCTCTTGCGCCCCGTGAGGGTGAGGAGCATGACGCAGAACATGATGACGGTGCTCTTGGCCAGCTCCCTGCTCCAGGAAAGCACCTCGTACCATTCGTCATGTCCGAGTATCCTGTCAATGGCCCTGAGTTGGAAGGCGGCGAAAGGGTACTTGGCGTACTTCGGAAAGAAGTATTGTATCCATTCCACCGGATGCGATTCGAGATGTTTCCTCTTCGCCACCAGCTCGGCGTGCGAGAGCGATTCCGCAGGTATCTCCCTGCGGATGGAATCCAGATATTCGGCCCAAAGCCTGCGGGCCTCAAGTTCCGACTGCTTCATCACATCTGGTCTTTAATGAACATGTCCCAGTACTCCGCGAACTCCCTGGCCCTGTCAGAATCGGCCTTCCGCATCCATTCAAGAAATTTTATCCCGACGGATATCATGTCGGCGATGCCGGTGTCGCTCTCCATCTTCCTTATGGCTGCGGAAAGCTTGCCTATCGTGTCGGCTTCCGAGGCCGATGCGAAGCGCTGTCCGTCCTCCCTCTCCAGGATGGCCCTGTTCAGCTCGCCCACCTGGCGGTAAAGGTTCTTGATCTGTTCCTCCTTGGTGAGCGTGAGCCCCGCCTTCAGCTCCTCCCACTTGCCCTCGCTTATCCACTTGTTCACGGACTGTCTGGAGCTGCCGACCTTCTCGGCTATCTCCTTCTGGGTCAGGTTCTCCTTGACATAGAGCATCCTCGCCCATTCTCTTTTCTGTTTGCTTGTGAGTTGTGCCATATCTGTAAGCGTTTGACGCAAAGATGGGGCATGCGGCGGTATTTTGCACGAAAGTGTCCAATGCTTGGATAACAGTGTCCAACGCTTGGACACTTTTTTTGAATTGAGCTCTCCGTGGGCCAACTTGCGGAAAAATTCAAGGAAATGGAATCATCAAACACAATAGTCAACGGCCGTGAAGCTGACCTTCTCCTATACGGAGAAGTGGTGGAGAACTCATGCGGGGACGAGAACGTGGTCTGCAGCAAGAGCGTGGTCAAGGACCTGCTCACTCTTGAGAACAGGTGCGACAAGGTCCGGGTCCGCATCAACTCACAGGGAGGCGAGGTCTATTCCGGCATAGCAATATTCAACGCCCTGCGCCATGCGAAGTGCGACATAGCCATATATACAGACGGTATAGCCGCAAGCATAGCCGGTGTGATAGCCATGTGCGGCAGGCCCCATTACATGAGCAGGTACTCCAGGCTCATGATACATTCGGTGTCCGGAGGCGTTTACGGAAACAAGACGGAACTTGCCCGGATGATAGAGGAGATAAGCTCGCTTGAGGAGACGATAGGACAGATAATTGCCGGCAGGATGGGCTGCACTCCCCGGGAGGTCAGGGACAGGTACTTCGACGGCGAGGACCACTGGTTCACTGCGGAGCAGGCTGTGGAGGCAGGACTTGCGGACGGCATATATGACTGCGGGATAGACGGTCTGGACGGCGCATCAAACGAGCGCGACATTTACAACAGGATACTTAACAACAGGCTTGCGTTCGTCAGGCCCCAAACAACAAACAATATGGACTTAGAGAAAATCAAGACAATTCCGAAGTTCGCCAATGTGGCTTCGGAAGAGGAGGCCGTGGCCGGCATAGCCGCCATGGCGTCCGAGAACGAGGCCCTGAAGCAGGAGAAGGCCAGGCTTCAGGAAGAGAAGGATGGCCTGGAAACCAGGATGCGCGAGGAGGAGGACCAGAGGGTTGACGAAATACTCTCCCAGGCCGTTTCTGACGGCAGAATCCAGGAGGGGCAGAAGGAGACCTACCGCAACCTGCTGAAAGCTGACAGGGCGAGCGCACAGAAGGTGCTCAACTCCCTGAAAAAAGGCCGCAGCGTGGCGGCGGATCTGAACAACAACCAGGATCAGTTTGACGGAGCATGGGACAGGAGACAGCAGGAGATCCGCAATTCCAGGAGACGATGAACGCGCAGGCACCTAAACCGCCTAGACAGGGCGTTGGCGGAACGTCCGAGAGCCGTCCGTCATCAAGGGTGTCCATCAAGAAGAGGGGGACCCTGCACATTTGACAGTTGACAATTACTAACATCATTTTACAATGGGACTGAACATTCAGAATTCAAACTACAACGGTGAGGTGCTTGAGCAGCTGCTCACTCTCGCCGCAACAGGCAACGAGCTCGTCGAGAAGGGGCTCATCCGTGTCGAGCCTAACATCGGCTACAAATTCAGCATTCCGCGTCTCAAGAGCGGAACCATGCTTCAGAAAAGAAAGGAGCAGCCTAGCGACTCCGATTCCAAGGGCGATTTCGATTACTCCGAGAGGGTTCTCAAGCCTGAGGAGTTCATGGCTTTCACCACATTCAACCCGCGTTCGTTCGAGAGGGTATGGCGCAAATGGCAGCCCAAGGGGCCGCTCGTGTTCGCACAGCTCCCTGCAGAGGCCCAGAACGCCCTCCTGGCTGAACTGGCCAAGCAGGTGAAGTTCGAGCTCGGCGACCATTTCATCAACGGCGTGTACGAGGAGGGAACGGATGACGACAAGCTCTTCAACGGCATCATCTACAGAATGGAGCATGCGGAGAACAAGATTGTGGTGAACACGGACCAGACCACCATGATAGGGAAGCTCAAGGCCCTCAAGGCGCGCATCCCTCAGACCATGAGAAGCAATCCGGACCTGTGCATCATCATGAGCGTGACAGACTTCGACCAGTACGACGATGAGCTCTCGGCACAGCAGAGCAAGGGTGCGGACTATACCGACATGAACCCTGAAAGGTTCAAGGGCATAGCCATCTCGCCTCTTTCCCTGTGGCCTGACGGCCTTATCGTGGCCACAATCGCCTCACCTGAGGTCACATCAAACCTCTGGGCCGGCGTTGACTTCCTTGATGACGAGAACGTCATCCAGATTGACAAGCTCACCAATGCCGGGGAGAAGTACTTCTTCAAGATGCTTCTCAAGGCCGACACCTGCATAGCGTTCGACGAGGAGGTCGTATGGCTTGACCACAGGGACTATGAAGGACCTGTAATCACAGGCGCCGAGCTCATCGACGATTTCGCCGCAACATCCGGCAGCAAGCAGAGGACATACGCCACAAGCAACGGCGAGCCTGTCACAGCGCAGAGCAATGCGGACTGGATCACAGCCACCGTGGGCTCGGACGGTCACAAGGTGACATTCGCGGTGACTGCATACGCACATGCCGAGTCAGGTGACGACCCTAGGGTGGGCACCGTGACACTGGCCATTGCCGGCACAAGCGCCACCAAGACCGTGACCATCAAGCAGGCCATGGCCGAGGAATAACTGACTCATCTCCCTGATTGCCGTCCGTATGAAGAGACTGAAGTATCTGATGATCCACTGCACCGCCACCCCGGAAGGCCGCGAGGTAAGCAGCGATGAGCTGCGCTGCTGGCATACAGGCCCTGTGAACAAGGGCGGGCGCGGCTGGAGGCAGGTGGGATACACGGACATGATACATACGGACGGCAGCGTGGAGAGGCTTGTTTGGAACAACGGGGATGACTGGGTGGACTCCTGCGAGATAACCAACGGGGCCGTGGGGTACAACGGAGTGACCAGGCACATCGTGTATGTCGGCGGTCTCGCCGCCGATTGCAGAACGCCGAGGGACACCAGGACAGCCGCACAGCTGGCCGCCATGGAGAAGTACGTGAGGGAGTTCGTTGCCAGGCATCCGCAAGTGAAAGTGATAGGCCACAACCAGGTGGCCGCAAAGGCCTGCCCGTCATTCAGCGTGCCGGACTGGCTGAAATCATTGAAAATGGAGAATTATGGAACAGTACAGGTGGATGGTTGAGATAGCCGTTGGTCTGGTCACATCGGTGGCCGGATGGATGGTTGGGCGCAGACAGAGGAACAACGCCTTCCTCGGCGAGCTGCAGGGATCGATAGACGCCCTGGCGGCCAAGAACGCCGAGCAGATGAACGAGATACTCAATCTGCGCGAGGAGGTGGTCAACCTGAGGTATGAGAACCTTGAACAGAGCAAGGAGATAACCGCCCTGCGCGATGAGAACGCCAGGCTGAACACCCAGATAGCCGCACTGCGCGAGGACAACAGAAAACTCTCGACGCAGGTTACGGCGCTTACAGAGCAACTGTCCGGTGTGCGGACCATAACCAAAAGCAAGTGATATGAAAAAAACAAGTTCTTTGATTGCATTGCTGACGCTTGCGGCGGCCGTTGCCGGCGGATGCGCCACCTGCAGGAACGCCATCGAGAGTGAAAGAACGCTGACCAGGACGGACAGCGTGAGGATTGTCACCCGCACGGTGATGGTTCCGGTGAAGGTGTCCGTTGACGTGCCTCCGATAAGGGAGCTGCGCAGGGGCCTGAGGGACTCTGTGTCGGTGCTGGAGAACGAGTTCGCCGTATCGACGGTTGTGCTGCATCCGGACGGATCGTTCGACCACGGACTGGAGACAAGGCCGCACAGGATCGAGCGGCAGACCGAGGTGCCGGTGCAGTCCAGCGACACCATGGCGGTCTCAAAAACCGCCGAGGAGTCGGTCAGGACCGAAACCAGGGTGGTTGAGACCAACGTGCTGCGATGGTACCAGAAGGCCCTGATATGGGCCGGTGCGGCGGCGTTGTGCGCATTGGCGGCGGTACTGGCATACAGACTGTTCAAACACCGTTTGAAAGGCGTTTTCACGGCAATCAAGTTGCTTGACAGACAAAACGAACAAAAATAAAACAGAACATTATGCAGAACGGAGATACAATCAACGGAAATGACCTGCTGGTGAAGTTCGATTCCGGGGCGACCGGACACAGCACGACACACACCACCACATTCAACACCGAGACCAAGGACGTGGCGGTGAAGCCTGTGGCTTCTGCGGCTCAGTCCTCCGCAGGACTTTACAAGAAGAAAAGGGTGACAGGTCTGAGCGTGCAGATCAAGTGCGAGGGCCTTGCCGTGTACGGTGAGACCGAGAGCGGCCTTCAGGCCTTCCTGGCCAAATGGAAGGTCGGAGCGAGCGTGGCATGCCAGGGATTCTCAAGACCGGCCACAGCCAGCCAGACGGCACCCGCACCTTACCTGAGCGGAAACTTCATCATCACATCGCTGGAGAACACCGCGCCTGCAGGCGAGGATGCCACATACAGCATCACCCTGGACAACGACGGTCCTGTGACCATCGATGAGACCAAGATAGCCGCCGGCACAACACCTTCGGGCGGATCGGGAGAACAGAGCTAAGCATGTTATGGAAAGCAAGGAAGTCAAGATTGTGATTGACGGCAGGGAATATCCCTGCAGGGTGACGATGGGCGCGCTCATGCGCTACAACGACGTCACCGGGAAGGAGGCCAGCGAGATTGCAAGCAATGACATGCGTTCACTGGTGACATTCATCTGGTGCTGCACGGTGTCCGCCTGCAGACATGACAGAATCGAGTTCGAGATGTCCCTGGAGGATTTTGCGGACTCCCTGTCTCCTGCCCAGCTCAGCGGGTTCTACAGCAATGTAGGGACGTCGGAAAAAAAAACGGTGAGCAGCCCGGCATAACACAGCTGCTCGGATTTGCGCTGGGGTGTATTGGGATGGGTTATGATGACTTCTGCCGGTGCACCCCGCGTGAGTTCAATGCCGTGGTGGAGAACTGGGACCGGACCCGGCAGCAGGAATTCAGGAACGGATGGGAGCGGACACGTTTCCTGGCGACGGCGATACTGCAGCCTTACAGCAAGAAACGGCTCAGGCCGAAAGACATAGCGGTGTTCGAATGGGAGAAGGCGCAGACGCACAAAGTGGAGAAGAGCACCAGGGAGAGAATGGAGTATGTGAAAGGGCTGCTCAAGAAGTCAGAGTGATTTCTTTGCTCCGTTAAGTTCCCTGTCGATAGCAGAACAGAGTTTAATCAATGCAACTGTGCAAAGAACAAGGAAGACCATTCCGACAGGATAGTCCAGGAAAAGATTCCAGACGCTGGTCAGTATATCGGATATGTTGTTGAAGGATTGGTACATAACGATGCAAATATAACGAAAATATGTCGCAAACGGTAGAGCTCAACATAAAAATCAACGGCAACGTGCAGAAAGTGGCCGTAGAGGCGGAAGAACTCGGCAGGGCCATGAAGCAGGCCGGAGATGCCGTGGACGGACTGAAGACAAATCTTGTGAACCTGTCCTCAACAGTCCAGATACTTGAGGGCATCGGTGATGCCATCAGCCAGCTGAACGGCATATTTTCAGAGCTGTCGGATGCATACGGTGTCCAGATTGCCGCAGAGACAAGACTTGCGCAGGCCATGCGCAATACAATGGATGCGACTGATGCGGATGTCGCATCCATAAAGCAGCTTTGTGCTGCACAGCAGGCCCTGGGAATCATCGGGGATGAGGTGCAGCTGACCGGTGCCCAGGAGCTTGCCACATATCTGGAGAAGAAGTCATCGCTCGAACAGCTCATACCTGTGATGAACGACATGCTGGCTCAGCAGTACGGATATAACGCCAGCTGCGAGAGCGCAGCACAGATTGCGTCCATGCTCGGCAAGGTGATGAACGGTCAGACCGAAGCGCTGAGCCGCTACGGATACAAGTTCGACGAAGCTCAGAAGAAGGTGCTGCAGTTCGGAACGGAGAGCGAAAGAGCGGCCGTGCTTGCCCGGGTGGTGGAGGAATCGGTCGGCGGCATGAATGAGAAAATGGCTCAGACTGATTCCGGCAGAATGGCTCAGCTGAGCAATGCCATAGGTGACATCAAGGAACAAATAGGCCAGGCCATTCAATCTGCAATGCCGTTTGTGACTGTTTTTTCTCAGACTACCACTGCAGTTCTCGGCATGGCGAGACTGGCACAGGCGGTAAAGTTGCTCAACGTAGAAACAGGTTTGGCCAGAATCAAGTCCATGGGGCTGGCCGCAGCACACGGACTGCAGTCTTCCGCCGCCAGAATACTGGGTGTGTCAGAAATGACGGCTGCGACTGCCACAGGTGCTTTGAAGGTTCAGATAGTAGCGCTGGAGGCCGCAATGACAATGGGTCTGTCGGTGGCCATAACTGCTGTGGTATCATTGCTCGGCAGGCTGATGAACAGAAACGGAGAAGCAGCCGATGCGGCTGAAGATGCCGCAAGAAAACAGAAGGACTCGATGGATGCGATACGTGAAAGCGTGTCCGAGTCATCCGGCAAGATCATTGGACGATACAGGGATCTGCAGAGCGAATGGAAGAAGCTAGGCAGCGACATGGAGAGCAGGAACAAGTTCATCAAGGACAACAAGGAGGCGTTCAGCCAGCTTGGTGTGTCGGTGGGCAGTGTCACGGAGGCTGAGAACCTTTTCGTGTCAAACGAGGCGGCGTTCATAGCTTCGGTCAAGAACAGGGCGATGGCCGCAGCCACCATGGAGCTCGCCTCCAGGAAATACCAGGAATCGGTAAGCAGGATGATGGAGGCCGAAAACCTGCAGCCATCATCGGAACAGAACAAGGCCGCTCACGAGTATGCGACGTCGGAATATCTCAGACAGCTTAACGGCGCCAAGGGTACCGAAAGATACAGGGTTGTTGCTGATCAGGCAAAGATATATGCAGCTGCTTACAAGGAATACATAGACAAGATAAAGGGTGAGATCAGAGCCGAGGCGCAGGCTCTGCAGGACGAGGGTGACAGGATATTCAAGGTCGGAGAAGATGCCAGCAGGAACTACAGGGAAGAAATGTCCAAGGCCGGCTTCAAGGAAGCGTCCGAAGAGGTAGCGGTTGCAAACGGCAAACAGGCGGATTCCATATCGGCGTTAGCCGGCGACATTGAGAATTACCGCAGGAGCGTGCAGGCCGCCGTTGATGTGGAGAACACGTTCGGGAAACTGCACAGCGAGGATGCGGCAAGGCTTTCCGCAATGCATTCCGGAATCGAGCAGCTCATACGCAAGTACGGCCTTGAGAATGCTCAGGTGCAGGAACTCATAAAAGAATATAAGGATTTACGTAACGCCAAGATGGGGGCGGTGCTGCCAGCCGCTCCGGAACTCAAGATACCTCTTGCGTCTCCTGCCAATTCACTTGATGACTCATCCAAGGAGCAGATAGAAGACTACGTCAACGTACTCAAGAAAAGTGATGTCACATTCGGCAATATGTGGGGCAACATCAGGAAGATAGGTGGAGGGATGAGCAGCCTGACATCTGTCCTCGACAGCAATGGCGGCGTATGGGAAAGGCTATGCAGCATCATAGACGCTGGATTGTCCATTTTCGATGGAGTGGCTTCTGCAATGTCCCTAATAAAGTCTGTCACGGGTGCGACTACTGTCGCAACAACAGAAAATACAGCCGCTACGATAGCGCAGACATCGGCTGAAGCAGCCAACGGGGCTGCTGCCGTTGCCACATCCAAGACTGTGACACCGGCACTTGCACTGGAAACAACAGCATGGGAAGCACTTGCATCCGCAAAGATATTCGCAGCACATGCAGCAATTCCATTCGCCGGAGTACCAATCGCAGCCGGATTCATTACCACAATGGAAGGAATAATGGCTACAATAAGATTGCCGAAATTCGCCAAGGGAGCCATAGCATACGGACCTACGCTGGGTCTGTTCGGCGAGTACGCAGGTGCTGCGCACAACCCCGAGGTGGTTGCTCCTCTCTCGGATCTGACAAGGCTGATAGCTCCGGTTCAGGCCTCGGCCGGACCGTCCGAGTTCAGGATAAAGGGCCGCACGCTGGTGGCTCTGAAGGAGAAGATGGACAGGTTCAATACAAGGACAAGATAAGTACAAGATAAGGACGATGAGCGAGACAGTGAACATACTGGCCGATGTGAACGGGAACCCGCTGCTTACGGCTGAGGGAGCGGAGCTCGAGCTTGATCTTGAAGCTGCTCCAATATATACGGGCTTGTTCCTCTCCGTCAAGGGCAACACCTGGACCGTCAAGATATTCAGGGACGGCTTCTCGGGACCGACCACCGAAATCGAGTTCCCGCAAGACAGGCCGCTTGAGATAGCATGGGAGGAGACCGACAAGCTGGAGCCTCTGGTATGCTCCAGCGCAACCCTCAAGATAATAAGCGACACTGACAGGGAGTTCATAGACCTTTACACGGTCCAGCCCGGCAGCGTGCGCCTGGAGGTGTACAGGAACGGCAGCTTCTACTGGAGCGGATGCCTGGACACCGAGCTGTATGAGGAACCGTACTCCCGCGGCGACGGGTATGACGTGACCCTCACGTTCTCTGACTTTGCGGTACTGGACAGGTATGTGTGGCAGAACAGGGGGACCAGGTCCATGGAAGATATCATAAATGACTGCATAGACCGGGCGAACCTCAAGCCGGGCCTGACTCTGACCAGATACATAAGCACCGAGAAGGACGGCTCTCCTGTTGACCTGTCGGATCTCATCCTCTCGCAGGACAACTTCTTTGACGAGGACGACGAACCGATGAGCGTGCGGGAGGTGCTGGAGGGCGTGCTCAGGCCGTTCGCGCTCAGGCTGCAGCAGAAGGCCGGAGGAATCTACATCTATGACATCAACGCACTGTGCGAGTTCGAGCCGAAGCAGGTTGTCTGGGACGATGACGGCTCCAATCTCTCGATGGACAGGGTGTACAACAATGTGGAGCTCACGTACTCACCATACGCCGACACCAAGGCTGTTGAGGGCAAGGTGGAGAGGGACAAGGAACTGGAGAGCGGATACGATTTCCGGGTGGACTATGCCAGGGACAGCCAGGGGCGGCCCACATCGCTGGAAGGCTTCACCATCTGTCTGTCCGATGAGATGAAGAGCAATCTGCAGCTGTCCAACGGTGCAACATTTTTTCAGATAAATCCTGAATACTCAGGCAGCGAGGAACAAGGCGTAATCTATTCCTTGAGAGCCGGCCTTGGTTCAACCAGGGAGACCGGGAAGACAACTCAGGTTCTGAACAACCCCAAGAGTTGCACCAGGGCGGCCGCAGGCGTAAGCACTGTCATAACCATGCCGAGACTGTTCCTTGCCAAGCCGGCGGGCATGACATCAATGCTGAGGCTCAATCTTGACCTGCTCTTTGATACAAGATACAATCCATACGAGGAAGCCAGCGATGACAACGAGGCGGGCAAGTACGACCTGCTCAAGAAGTATAATCTGATGTATGTGCCCATCAAGCTTACGCTTGAGGATGAAGACGGCAATGCGCTCTATCACTATCACAACTGTGCAGTCCTTGATGCCAACGACGCCGAACATACCGGCAGGGTAACATGGTCGGCGGGTGCGGCCAGCTGGGGAGACTGCTGGCTTGCGTGGTATGATAACAGCGACCTGAGCAAGCCGTGCGCGGGAGGCTGGCAGACAAACAACAATACAATCCCGATGGCATATGCAGCATTCGGAGCAATCTTCAACAGAGGCATACCGAGCAACTGGAAGAAGATGGACAAGGGAGAATACGTGCCGCTTCCGCCGGTAGCTGGATTCCTTAAACTGGAGATAGGTGACAGCCAGTTTGTCTATAACCAGAGCGGGCTGTTCCAATGGATCCGCTGGGTGGCATACAGGAATCCGGCAATCAGCATCTGCAAGGCCAACGGCAGGCCGTTGGAAACTGAAGACATCATAGATAAGGCATATATCAACAGAGATGCCAAAGAAGATCTGAGCATTGAAACGATAGTAGGCACGCTGCCGGCCGACAAGGTAGTGAGCAGCGCAAAGGGGCTTGTCTATGACAGCTCAATGCAGATTATCAACACATTCAGTCGTGCGGGCGTGACCGACAGGCTGGAGAGGCTTCTGATAGGCACGGCGTACAGCCATTACGGAACCAGACATTTCGCCCTCACCGGCGGCATGGAGCTCGAGCGCGCATTCAACATATACAGCGACGCCGCCACGGAGGGCATCTTCATGGCGCTGCAGGAGATACAGGACATAATCCAGGAGACCGAGGAGATGATGATGGTTCAGATAAACGAAGACAATTACGAAGGGATAGACTATGAATGAGTACAGGGTTAAGACAATGTCCAGGACAGCGCAGCCCAGAAGCAGGAGACGCAGGGCTGAATCTGTATCCGCGGCCGTAGCGAGCGGCAATTCCGGCACGTCCGGCAATGTTCCGGGCAACGACTGGTTCGAGCTCAGGATGGTGGAGGGGACAGATGACAGCCCCCGGTATTATCTCATCACAAGATACGGCATAATGTCCGAGCAGTTCATCACGTCCGGGGGCAACGCTCCGGCCTCGCTGCTGGCGGATTACAGGGAAAGAATAGAGGCTCTTGAAAGCGAAGTCGAGGAACTTAAACAGCGTTTGAATGGCGTTCAATGACCATAAGATAAGCAAGCCTGTCATGCTGCATCCGACACTGGGCGATGTGCAGCGGGCCCTGGGCATCGGCAGCGGGGACCTTGCCACATGCTGCCACGGAGGCGACAATGCAAGCCCACGTGACGGGGCCGTGAACCAGATGTCCTGGCGCAAGCCCGTGTCCTACCCGTCGCCGGTGGAAATGACCGATGCGATGAGGCGCAGCGTCAACTGGGGATGGAGCAACCTGCAGGGAAGCATCGGCGCAGCACTGTATCAGGTTCTCAACGCCAAGGGAGCCGGGCAGACCTGGCTTTGGGCTTATCCTGTCGGGGGTTCCTCATCGCCTTACAGGCTGCTCGATTTCGACGGCTATGACCACAATGCCGGAGAGCCGATGAAGCCAGAGCTTGATCAGCCGGAATACGGTGTGAGGAATGTCGCCAGACTGCACTTCGGCGATTTCGAGGAGATGCTCCATCGCCTGTGTGAGTGGGGAGACATGGACTGTGACGTGCGCTACATGGGACTGGGAGTGGCTTTCGCCTCCAGCGCATCCAAGACCAACTGGAGGGAGGATGATGCATGGTACCTGCTTGCGGGCTATAATCTGGAGAATTCCTGGGAGGACATGGACAACGAGAAGGTGCCGTTCATTCCTTCAGACGTTCTTTCCGAACTCGGAAGCGGAAGCTGGTACTGCTATCCGTTCGTGGTGAAGGACACGAGAGACATACAGGAACGTAAGGTCGTATCAATGAGCAGGACGGACTGCATCATGTTCTACGGACAGCCCGTGGCCTTCAGCATCACGCAGACGGATCCTTATTCCGGACTGACCTTCAACCTTGGAGGAACATGCGACGGCGATGCCAGGAACGGGTCGTACTCAGACATACAGGCCTGCCTGCAAATCGTTGCCGGCAGTGAGGTTGAAGCGATATCCGCTCTGAACGTCACGCTGTACATGGAACATTGCGGATTGCAGCCGGGACAGGACAATACAATAGAACTGGGCCGGGCAAGACTCACGGACGTGCAGCCCGGCGCCACATACGATGTGCCGGTAAGCTTCACCGGTACGCTGTATCCTCTGAATTACGATCCGAGCGGTGAGGGGCGCGTGGCGGTCAAGGCGGAAGTGTCCTGCACGGTGTCCGGGGACAGTTATACGAAGACAATAGCCGGACAGATCAGCATCCAGGAAGAGAGTCATGTCACCTTGCTGATCAGGAACAGCACAGCGGTGGCAGTCAGCGTTTCAATAAGCGGGGATGTATCTGATGAAATGACCCTGGCAAGCGGTGCAAGCACTGCATTGACCGTGCCTTACGGCTCATCAATCAGCTATACGGCCAGCGCATCGGGCTATGTGACAAAGAGCGGAACGCTGAGCAACATTGCGGCTGACACCAGTGTTGTCATTAATCTGCTTCCGGAGAGCGTGACCGTGGACGTACCCGTCAGGATCACGTTCATGGACGGGCAGATGTTCCACGATGCCGTTGATTTCAGATACAGGTACGGATATGAAACCGTGTATCAAAGCAAGTACATGTATGCCGGAAGCAACGTTCTGCCAGGCATGACAGTGGGCAACAGTATGCAGTGGGAGGCTGTATATATGGGCGAAGTAAAGGCGAGCGGTACATACAGCATTTCATCACCTCCATTGGTGCTGCCGGTAAATATCAGATAAAAGGCTAATAACGTAAAGACTGAATATAATGAGCGAAGAAATTACTAGAATCAGCATGGATGAGCTGCCTGAGGAGACAGGCTCCAGGGACGGTTCTATGCCGTAGGCTACAAGATGTCGGGTGGTCAGAAGGCAAGCAAACGCTTCAATCTGGGCAGCATAGGTGAAGGTATATCGGACGCACCGGAAGACGGGATGCTCTATCTGAGAAAAAATGGGGAATGAGTCAAGTATGGCACTCCTATAGCGGATGAAATTCCTGATGCCGGGCTGTTGTCCAATGTAGCGTACGAGCTGGGCGAGCTGGATGCGGATCTTGATGTGACACTCCAGGAGCCTGCGGATGCAACCATCAGAAATGAATATATGCTTTCGTTCAGCCTGGGTGCTACGGCACATACCGTAACTTTCCCCGAGACCCTAGCCTGGGCAGGGGGAACATCCCCGGCCTTTGAGGCTAATAAAAGCTACGAGGTTTCCATTGTCGAAGGCAAGGGACTTTGTGTATCCTTTTAGAAATTTTTGAACAACGTTTAATCATAATTTTGATGAAGTATGAAAACAAGAAAATTCGTTAAGAAAGGCTGCTGCTTCCAGGTAAGCGTGCCACATGCAAGCGGCCCGGTCGCATGTGCAATCTCGGAAACGCAGTCCGGTTACACTCTTTATGAGTCCGTTGAATGCCCTGACATAGACAAGGGCCGTGAGCAGTGGGAGAACCTTGAAACCGGCCAGGAATGTCCTGCAGGGTGGAAGCAGTGCTCTGATGAAATACCGTCAGACACCCAGCACAAAGTCTTTGACATAGTCAACGACACCATCTTCCATCTGAAAGGCTGCACTGATGAAATTGTATATCTCAGATTTTAATGCATAACAGTCATGAATACGGAAATTATCAATGGCATAGCCATAACACACCTCAAACCGCAGAGCGGAGGTGGCACGGGTAGTTACTCTGGCCTCACGAATAAGCCTCAAATCAACGGAACAACGCTGGAAGGCAACAAGACGGGCAGGGACTTGGGTTTGGAGCATCCCTATATCTCACTTGAAAGATTAAGAAAATACCTGTATAGAGTGACCTTTGACACTCTGCCGGAGGACAACGG
>JAGHUW010000053.1 GCA_018064625.1 Candidatus Cryptobacteroides equifaecalis
GTTCCGAGGAAACCTGTCTGCAGGCAGTTGTCGTGAGCGGCGAAGTTCTCGCGCAGGCGTGCAATCATGCCCTCCCTTGCTGCTCCCTCAACTGCTCCCACCTTAAGGGCGAAGAGTGCCGGGGTCTGCATCGTATTGAGGATTTCAAGATTGAACTTGCCTTCAGGAGTAAAGAATGAGGATTTGACATAATCCTTTGCGGCAGCGGCCATCTCAACGTATGGCTGAGCATCCCTTCCGCTGGCAGCTGCCATGTCGGCCATCATGCCTGCATCGATAGCCCAGTAGCACGCGCTGAGGTAGTTCCAATAGGTTTTTGTCTCAGGGAGCGATATCCAGGTCCCCTTCTCGTCTTTGTAGAAACCTGCCCTGCTGCAGCTCTCCAAAGGCTCGTAGCTGAGCCAGTCTGCCCATTGATAGTACCTGTTCTCGGCTGTAAGGGTCTTGTGGTCATACTTTGTCTCGTTCACATGATTCATGAAACGGACCATGGAATCCCAACTTTCGTCTATGATACCGGTATCTCCGAACTGCTTCCAGATGGTCCAAGGGCAGATTATGCCTGCATCAGCCCAGCCGAATCTCATCATGTCGTCTCCATACTGTGCAGTCGGTGCCACGCCAGGGTATCCGCCAAGTTCGCTCTGTGAGTCGCGCATGTCCCGCATCCATTTGTGGAAGAATCGGTCCGTGTTCGCAAAGAAGGTTCCCGTCTCGGTGAAGACTTGGGTATCTGCGGTCCAGCCGAGTCGTTCGTTGCGCTGAGGACAGTCTGTAGGAACGGACAGGTAGTTTGAGCGCTGTCCCCATACGGCGTTGAGGATGAGTCTGTTGATGAGCTCGTTTCCTGTCGTGATCACGCCTGTCTCAAGATTCTTGGCGATAGATGTCACTGGAATAGACTTGATGGACCGGATGGTTACGTCTCCGCTGGAAGTGATTGAAGCGAAGCGGTATCCGAAGAAGGTGCATGCCGGATGGTAGGTGACAGGTTTCTTTGAGGCTGCGAAGGTGTATTTCAGAATCATGCCATCCTCCGGTATGCGAAGATTCGTTCTGTGGCAGCTACCCTCGGGGCCGTCCATTCCGCGGCTCTTGGCGCCGTTTCCGTCGTTGAGAAGTTCCGCAGGGAGGCAGGTCAGCTCTACGCCCTCGGCAGCGTTGAATACAAATTCCGGAACGGCTGCGCAGTTCTGACCAAAGTCCACGACCAGAGTCTCGCCCTCGTGAAGTGTTATGGTCTGGTCCGCTGCATAGCTGCGATCTATCACTATCTTGCCGTACTGGTCTTCTGTTGCCCCGCTGACACTGCTGTATATGTAGGTCTCCACCGGCTTCAGTGCGAGGTCCCTTCTGAGGTAGATTTCGGCACCGTCTGAAGGCAGGATCTCGCCGTTGAACTCGGTATTGAGTTCAGGTGTGGAAAGGACTTCTGTTGTTGCACTGACAGGGAGGATGCGCGCGTCATACTCTTCTCCGTCGAAGATTGCGGCATGCTTCACAGGACCGCCAACGCCGGCTGTCCAGTCCTTGAGGTTGGTGCCGTAGAGTTTTTTCTCCCCGTTTGCGTATGTCAGTTCGAGGACGCCTCTGAAGGCTGGCTTCTTTCCAAGCATGCCCTCATGGTTGCCTGGGGTGACGACCTTGTCTGCCCACCAGCCTGGTGTTACCTGTACGGAGAGCCTGTTCTCTGCACCGTCACGTTTTCTGAAAAGCGCTGTAACGTCGTAGGTGAATGAACGCTTGGTCTTTGTCGAGTGGGTGAATCCAGGCTTGAGAACCTCCTCTCCAACTGCTGTCCCATTCACGTAGAGTTCATAGACTCCCAGTCCGCTGGTCATCCATTTTGCAGAGACAACGTTCCCTTCATTCTTCATAGTGGATACGAACCAGCTTGCTCCATCCGCAGCCCTGTTGTTTTCCTCACTCGTGACCTTCCCGGTTACGACCTGTGCGTCTGCTGCGGAAATCCACGATGA
>JAGHUW010000123.1 GCA_018064625.1 Candidatus Cryptobacteroides equifaecalis
TAGATATTTCTCTTCATCGGTTTGTCTATATTTGTTATTGCGTTGTAAACGCTACTAAAATCAAATCAACCACGCAAATACAATTACAAAAAACATAGGGAATAGTCTCACAACAATTACATATTTATGAGGGAATAATAATATAGAACATACATTTTTATGTGCGAATAAAGGCAGGATGGAGGAGCGGAACTCCGCTCATAAAAAAGAGGAGGTCGACATTCAGTCGACCTCCTGCTGTATCTTATAAGTATCTTAAGACTATTTCTTTGTGAGACGCATTGTGTCGCGGGCAATCACGAGCTCCTCGTTTGTGGAGATCATGGCAACCTTTACCTTTGAATCAGGGGTAGAGATGATGACCTCGCCCTTTGCTGATGCATTGGCTGCAGAATCAACCTTGATTCCAAGATAGGTAAGGCGCTTGAGCACATCCTCACGGAGCCATGCGTTGTTCTCCCCTATACCTGCAGTGAAGATGATGAGGTCAACGCCGTCCATCTCCGCAACGTATGAACCGATGAGCTTTACGATATCAAGCTCGAGCTTTGCGAACACGAGCTTTGCCTTCTCATCTCCCTTATCAGCAAGCGCCTCAAGGTCACGTGCGTCAGACGATACGCCTGAGAGACCGAGGAAACCGCTCTTCTTGTTCATGACGGTGGTCATCTGATCAGGAGTGAGGTTCTCCTTCTTCATGATGTATGTGACAACGTTAGGGTCAACATTACCGCAGCGTGTACCCATGATCATACCCTCGAGCGGAGTGAAGCCCATTGAGGTATCGACTGACTTTCCGTTCTTCACGGCAGTGATTGAACTTCCGTTTCCGATGTGGCATGTGATTATCTTGGAGTTGCCAAGGTCGAGACCTGCAAGCTTTGCACCTCTCTGTGAGACATACTCGTGAGAAGTTCCGTGAGCACCATAGCGGCGTACGCGGTAATTCTCATAATACTCATACGGAAGAGCATACATGTATGCGTCCGGAGCCATTGTCTGATGGAAAGCGGTATCGAAGGTAACTACCTGTGGTACGCTTGGAAGCACGTTGCTGATGGCATGGATACCAAGGAGGTGAGCCGGATTATGAAGAGGGGCGAAGTCGCAGCAGAACTCGATCTTCTTGATGACATCCTCGTTCACGATGGCAGAACCAGAGAAGAAGTCTGCACCCTGCACGATTCTGTGACCCACAGCGTCAATATCGTTGAAGGATTTGATTACACCGAGTTCAGGATCCACGAGAGCATCGAGGACGAGTTTCATTCCAACCGTATGGTCAGGAATGGCCATAACCTTGGAAACTTTGTCCCTTCCGGTCACAGTATGATTAAGAACTCCATCAGGAAGTCCGATCTTCTCTACGAGACCCTTGGCCAGGAGAGAGTACGACTCCTCGCTCTTCATATCAAGAAGCTGATACTTGATGGAAGAGCTGCCGCAATTGATTACCAGTATTATCATTGTTGTAAATATGTAATTTCAAACATTCAAATTTACTAAAAAAGAAGTATCTTCGCAAGATAGTGATTGAAATAGCGACTGATAAAGACATAGTTGCGATTTCGGTCCCGTTCACAGCAGGAGTGGTGGCCGCGGCATATCTGCCGCACGGGGGCATGTCGTACAGCCTCCTGGCACTGCTTTCCAGCGCCAGCATCATTCCGTTTCTTCTGCTCAGCCTGCGTAAAGAATCAGGCAGATATTCCATTTCCCTGCTCTATCTCTTTCTGGGAGCATTCTGCTACTGCGGTGCAGCGGCTTTCATAGGGGACGCCGGTTCCGGGACGGTCGCGACCGGAAGCGGCATGAGCTGGCTGTCGGCCAGAATTGAAAGCCTCGGACTGAGGCACGAGTCTTCCGCAGAACTACTGCAGGCCCTTCTCACGGGTCGCAAGGACTCCCTGTCAAGAGAATGCATCGGGGCGTTCAGGGCCGCAGGGGCATCGCACATCCTGGCTCTGTCAGGCCTTCATCTGGGCATAATCTACGGTCTCGCCGGGAAGCTGCTGACAGTGACGGGGAACAGCCGCGCGGGGCAGGTGGCAAGGTCGGCCCTGCTCGTAATCCTGTGCGGGGCATATACCCTTGCCACAGGTGCCGGGCCGTCGATCACCAGAGCCTTCCTTTTCGTTCTGCTCAAGGAAATAAGGAAAGTCAGCTGCGGCAGAAGCCTCAGTTCAGCCAGGGCACTGAACTGTTCCCTACTGATTCAACTTGCGGTCAACCCACTGGTAATCAAGTCGCTGGGCTTTCAGCTTTCCTATCTGGCGATGTGCGGGATCACCTTCGTGGCACCGCGCCTGAGGGAATGGTATCCGGAAAGCTCGAAGCTGGATATCATGCGCCGCATCTGGGAATCCGTCGCAATGTCTGTCTCTTGCCAGCTGTTCACCGCGCCGCTGGTATTTCTGCGCTTCGGCACATTCCCCCGCTACTTTCTCGTGAGCAACCTCTTTTGCCTGCCATTGACAGAGCTTCTCACAAGCATGGCTGCAGCATGTCTGCTTCTGGACGCAATTGGACTCTGCCCGGGAAAAATGAAGGTTCTGTGCGATATGCTCGCCCAGAACCTCATGAATGTCATAGAAGTAATAGCCTCTCTCTAGAAGCGTCCGCTGGCTCCACCGCCGCCGAAACTTCCTCCACCAAAGCCTCCAAAGCCTCCGCCGCTGAATCCACCTCCGCTGAAACCGCCTCCACTGAAGCCGCCGAAATCATTGCCCCGGCCTATGATGACCGTCGGCCCGCGTCCTCCACCGTAATGGCTACCGCCGCCACCGCGCTTGTTCTGATCATCAACTATGGCAATGACAACGATAATTATAAGAAGCATGGTCATAGCTACCATGAAAATGGCAAAACCGACATCTTCATCGTCATCATCTCTCGGTTCCGATATCTCTCCGGCGGCAAGTGCCTGAAGCTGCTCACAGGCAAGGGCAACCGGCTTGAAATAAATATCCTGCCTGAGATAAGGGCCCATCACATTCCTGATGATCCTTGACGCATAGGCATCCGGTATGGCACCCTCAAGGCCGCGGCCTACCTGTATTGTTACATCCACATAACCGTCCGTTCCGCGAGGCTTGAGAAGCACAATGACACCATTGTTGCGGTTGGATCCCACTCCCCACTTGTTACCAAGACGGAGGGCATATTCCGCAACAGTATAGTCTTCAAGGTCAGAGACCGTCACAACCGTGATCTGATTGGAAGTTGAATCGTCAAATGCAACAAGTTCCCTCTCAAGCGAGTCGATCTGATAAGGGGTGAATATGCCGGCAAGGTCATTCACCAGACGCTCGGGCTGAGGCTTATCCGGAATAACGGCACTTGCAGCGAAGGGGAATACCAACGCTGCAAGCATGATCAGAATGGGTTTTCTAAGATTCATCAGTATTAGAACTGAACCACAGGTGCCTTTGAAGCGCCCTCATCTGCTGTGAAATAACCCTTTACAGGGAAGCTGCAGATGCCTGCGATAATGTTTGCAGGGAAGGTGCGTACAGCGACGTTATAGGTCTTGGCTGTCTCGTTGAAAGCCCTGCGGGCCTCAGCTATGCGGTTCTCTGTGCCTTCAAGCTGTGCCTGAAGGTCGAGGAAGTTCTCATTGGCCTTGAGATCAGGGTAATTCTCAACAACTGCCATGAGCCTGCTGAGAGCAGAGCTGAGCTGACCCTGAGCCTGCTGGAAATTGCGTATGCTCTCCTCGGAAAGATCGCTGATATTTACCTGAGTGGCCTTGGACCTGGCCTCTACAACCCCCTCAAGAGTGCTCTCCTCATGTGCAGCATAACCTTTTACGGTTGCAACGAGGTTAGGGATGAGATCGGATCTGCGCTGATAGACATTCTCCACCTGAGACCATGATGAAGAAACAGCCTCATCAAGGCCAACGAGCTGGTTATAAGTCTTCACGCCCCAAATACCAAGGACAGCCACAACGGCCACAACAATAAGTAATACTGAACCTTTTTTCATAATATCTTATCAATTTTATTTGTTCTTGACACAACGTACGGACGCAGCGAATTCTTTCTTGGACTGAACTCCGTAGTAAAGGATATCCCTGTCTGAATTAATGTATCTGCATACAGCATCCTCTCCATCTTCCTCTGCAGACCAGATTACTGCATATCGGCGCAGACCGGCGTAAGTGAAATCCTTGCCATTATACGTGGCATATCCTACAGGCATCACGGAAAGTCTTGCCTTGTTGTCCGGAACAAGATCCTTGGAATAAGGCCAGAGAATCACTCCGTTGAAACTGATGCTCTCCGTGAGTCTGGATGCCAATCCATTGATAGAGGCTCCGGTCTCAGCCTTGACACCCATGGATGTGGCGAGGTTTTTCCAGTCACTCTCACCCGGAAGGCGCCATCCTTCAGGGCAGGCGTTCTGCGCTTCCTCCCAAGTATAATACTGTCCGAATATGTCAGTCATAGGCTTGCAAGACTCGAGCGGGCGTCCAGCCCCTTCCCATGCAAGATTCTGCCTCATCCACACGCAATCCCCTATCTCCGAGATGTAGTATGACTTCCCGTCACGAGGGTCTGTCATGGTCTTGTCCGTACTTTCAATGGAAAAACCGCTGAGGGAAGAGCCCTCGCCCAGACCCTTTTTCACTATCACGAAGGTAGCATTCGCAGATGATGAATAATAACCATCTGAAAATGCGTTGAGATAAAGGACAAAACGCCCAAGTGTGTCAGGGACAGTGTATGTGTACGTTCTCGTAAAAGTGTTTCCATCATATCTTACGGTATCGGAAACATTCTTCACCGACTCCTTGAAATAGAAACCGAACGGCTGGCCATCCTCCCTCTTGACTGTGGACATGGTATCCGCAAGGAAAGACTTGGTGTAGCCGGCCTCGACATACTGAGGAAATTTCACGGACAGTTCACCGGTAAAATATTTATACTCGATATTCTCATCCTCTTTCTTGCAGGAAACCGCAAAGAGAGACAAGAATGCCACTGAAAATGCCAATATATTTTTCAATTTCATAATCACATATTTTTGCAATATACAAATATGCACAAAAAAGCTCAAATTACATCGTTTTTTTCTCGTATCTTTACGAGCGATAACTCATAAACGACATTATGGAACTTTTACTTACAAGTCAGCAGACTGAAATCCTTACAGTCCTCGCATGGATCTGCCTCGGAAGCATCATCTACTGCTTCGTCACAGGCGAACTCACCCTCAACAACAGCCAGATGGACAAATTATGGAGTCTTCTCCCTCCCGTATATACATGGGTAACCGCAGCAATGGGAGGAATGACACCCCGTCTTGTGATCATGGCCGTACTTGCAACCCTATGGGGAGCACGACTCACATTCAACTTCGCAAGAAAAGGAGCCTATTCCATAAAGTTCTGGAGCGGAGAGGAAGACTACCGATGGAAGTATCTGAGATCAACCAAGTACTTCAAATCCAGAGTTGTATGGATGATCTTTGACCTGCTCTTCATAGCATTCTACCAGAACGTCCTCGTTCTGCTCATCAGCCTCCCTGCCGTAGCCTGCGTCGGAAGCAGCGCCACTCTGGGCTGGGTGGATGCAGTTGCTTTCCTTCTTACAGCCGGATTCATCTGCTACGAGACCATAGCCGATGAGCAGCAGTGGAAATTCCAGACAGAGAAATGGAAGATGATCAATTCAGGAAAGAAACTTGCCGATCTTCCTGAGCCTTACTGCAAAGGATTCAACACAACTGGTCTCTGGAGCGTAAGCCGCCATCCCAACTACCTCGCAGAACAGGGAATCTGGATTTCCTTCTATATATTCAGCATTGCGGCAGGCGCGGGAATCGCAAACTGGAGCGGAGTGGGTGCCGTACTTCTGGTACTTCTGTTCCAGGGAAGCGCATGGCTCGGAGAGATGATCAGTTCTTCAAAATATCCCGCCTATGCGGAATACAAGAAGAAGGTCTGCAAATTCCTCCCTATCAAGAAAAACAGCTAGAATCCCTGACTCAGATCAGTCACTACCCACGAGCTGTCCAGACTGGACAGCTCGTATTTGAATGGCGTAAGGTCATCCGACGGATCCTTGCTCACCACATCCTTCAGTTCAAGATTTTCAAGAGCACCGAAATTGGCGAGAAGATAAGACCTGAGCCCCTTTGCAGACTCCACATATGCCTCTTTGGCGTTACTGTCCAGCATTATGACGGTCTTGCCATCACAAAAACTTTCTATACCGTTAGCCATGAGGTGGAAACAATCCCCCTGTGCAAGCACGGTACCGGACAGGTCAAGGGGGATCTCACCTTTTACCCTGCAATTGAACGACAGAGAAACCCTTCTGCCGCTCTCAAGCAGCTTCAGCAGCCCTTCGACACCGTTCTGTGCATAGGAAGGCAGAACCAGGAAAAGGCTCGCCAGAATAATTGCAATCTTCTTCATCATTTTACAAAAGAATCAAGTATAGGTTGCAAAGCATTCAAATCTGATACCAAAACCTGACGAGGCTTGGATCCTTCCTGCGGGCCGACGATTCCCGCCGCCTCCAGCTGATCCATGACGCGTCCCGCCTTGGCATAACCCATACCCAATTTCCTCTGCAGATCCGAGGTGGAACCGCGCTGTGTTGTGACAACCATCCTTGCAGCCTCCTCGAAACGAGGGTCAAGATTGTGGATATCGACCATTCCACCCTCTGAAGAGCCGCCCTCTCCCTCAGCCTCAGGAGGCAAAGGCAGATAGTAAGGTGTATTGTAGCATTTGCCGTAACCCTGCTGGTTGCCGATGAAAGAGTTTATCTCATCTATCTCGTCCCCTCCTATATAGGCGCACTGAATTCGTTCGCTCTCTATACCTGCAGAGAAGAGCATATCTCCCTTTCCTATCAGTTTTTCTGCGCCAGGAGCATCGAGAATGGTCATGGAATCCACACGGGATGCCACCCTGAAGGCTATTCGCATAGGGAACTGACTCTTGATGATTCCGGAAATCACATCCACGGAAGGACGCTGGGTGGCAAGG
Organism: Candidatus Cryptobacteroides equifaecalis; assembly: GCA_018064625.1. Lineage (GTDB taxonomy): Bacteria > Bacteroidota > Bacteroidia > Bacteroidales > UBA932 > Cryptobacteroides > Cryptobacteroides equifaecalis. Next base: position 7,004 of record JAGHUW010000123.1, read on the forward strand.
ATGACATGAAGTCCCGCCGCACGTCCCTTCTGACCCAATCTGATGATGGAGTTGGTGATACTGCGGCTTGCAGCCCTTGCCTCAGGCGAGGCTCCGGTCATCATGGTAAGGTCTGCATACTCGTCCACCACAACCACAAGGTAAGGCAGGAAGCGATGCCCATGGTCCGGACGCAGCTTTCTTTCCTTAAATTTTGCGTTGTACAGCTTTATGTTGTTGACGCCGGCCTTGCTGAGAAGCTCATACCTGTCGTCCATCTCGGTACAGAGAGAACGGAGTATCTTCTCCGCATCCTTAGGTTTCTTGACTATGGCGTTGCTCTTCTCGTCCTCCTCGGACACGGCATCAGGCAGCACGGCAAGGAAGTGCTTGTGCAGCTGTGCGTACGCAGAGAACTCCACCATTTTAGGGTCAATGAAGACGAACTTAAGCTCCGAAGGATGCATGTGATACAGAAGTGAGCTCACTATCACATTGAGGCCCACAGACTTACCCTGCTTCGTAGCACCTGCGATAAGAAGGTGCGGAGCGTCAGCCAGGTCGAAGACCTTGACTTCCTGGGTAATCGTGTAGCCTATGGCTATAGGAAGGTCAGCCTTGCTCTCTCGGAAGTTCTTGTCATTGAGAAGGGACTTCAGAGGCACAATGGACGCAAAGTCGTTTGCGACCTCTATGCCCACTGAGTCGGAAAGGGTCACAACGCGCACTCCCTTGGCGTTGAGGGAAAGGGCTATGTCTTCCTGAAGTTTCTTGATGTCCGCAATCTTGACACCCGGTGCAGGATATACCTTATACAAGGTCACGGTCGGTCCAACCACAGCCTTGACGTCGCTTACCTGTATCTTGTAATTGGCCAGAGC
>JAGHUW010000098.1 GCA_018064625.1 Candidatus Cryptobacteroides equifaecalis
GTACTCCAGAACGTCAGTTACACAAGGCTGAAGAATTATCTCACAGCCCTTATGGAAGACCGTGCGAGCCATAAGTTCCGTCCCGGCACTACCTTCGAGGATGCCTACATGCTTTACGGCTTCGACCGCCGTCTGCGCGAACTCATTTTCCATGAAATAGAGAAGATAGAGATTTCCATACGCACACGCATTGCCTACGCATGCAACGGAAGCGAAAACGGCTACTGGTTCCTGAATCCCGCCTATTTCAGAAGCGACGGAAGGCATTCCGCAATACTTAGAAGGCTGAAGAATGAACTCCAGCGTTCAGACAACGAAGCAATCCTGCATTTCAGGAAGAAATACTCCAACGAGTTCCCTCCAAGCTGGCTCACCCTGGAGGCCACTTCCATGGGAACACTCGCCACAATCTATGACGAACTCAAAGACGAGGTGCTGAGAAACCGCATTTCGGAATACTACGGCCTGGATCCAGCGACATTCTGCGCATGGATATGGCATCTGGTTGCAGTCCGCAACGACTGTGCCCACCACAACCGCGTATGGAACCGCAAGCCAAGCAGCCCTGCTCCCCTGCCTCAAAGAACAAGAAATCTTTTCCCTGACATGCAAGATGAGGACAGGAACCATATTTACATGACACTCTGTATCATAAAATATCTGCAGAACTCCATAAAACCAAACAACACCTTCGCCGTCAGGCTGAAGATGCTGATTGAAAATTTCAAGCTTATAGATCCCGCTCTCATGGGATTCCCTTCCGGCTGGGAAGAGACTGCATTCTGGAATTAGCGTCCCTTGTATTCCACAACGAGCATGGTTATATCATCGCTCTGGTCCACACCTGCACAGTAGGCCTCTATATCGTGGTACACGTACTCCACAAAATCCCTTGACGAGGTCTTCTTGTACGCGCGGGCCTTTGAGAGAGAAGCAAGCGTAGCTTCTTCCCCGAAAAGTTCCTTACGGGCATTCTCCGCCTCCGTGACGCCGTCTGTATATAGGAATATGGCCTCGCCTGGCTTAAGCACAGTCTCCTCTTTTTGGAAGATGAATCCTGGCATTACTCCAAGTGCAAGATTGGTCTTTGGTGTCATATAGTGGACATCTACGTTGCCATCCTTGAGCAACCTGAGGACAGGAGGATTATGTCCGGCATTGCAGTACTGCAGATTTCCCGTCTTCAGATCAAGTATTCCGAGGAACATGGTACAGAACATATTGTAATCATTTCCCTCGCAAAGTTCATCATTGACGGCTACCATGATCTGTGAAGGGTCGGAGATATGGTGGGCTATGTTGCGGAAGAGACTCCTTGTGACAGTCATGAACAAGGAAGCCGGCACACCCTTGCCGGAAACGTCCCCTATGCAGAAATAGAACTTGTCATCCTGTATGAAATAATCATAAAGGTCTCCTCCCACAGTCTTTGCCGGGCGAAGCAGGCCATAGACATCAAGTTCCTTCCTCTCAGGGAACGCCGGATAGAGCTTTGGAACCATTCCCATCTGAATATGCGATGCAATGGTAAGGTCACGCTCTATGCTGGCCTTGCTGGCCGTCACCTTCTGAACCCTTATATAAATGACTATAAGGCAGGCAAGAAGAAGCAGTACACTAAGTATACCTATTATCCTGGTTGCCTTCTTCATATTGTCAACACCTCCGAGCACCTCGGATTCCGGACACTCGATGGAGATCATCCATCCCGTGCGGTTGACAGGAGCATAGAAGAAGAATGATTTCTGGTTGTCAGACTTGGTGATTATGCTGGACCCGCTTTCACGGGCAAGCATCTTGACCTTCATACTGTCATCCGAGCCGATGACGTTGGTATACTCATCAACCTGCGATACCGATTTGAGAAGATAATCCGGGTTTGGGTGAACCATGAAATTGAAATCCTTATCAACAATGGTGACCTCAGCCCTTTCATACGGAGTTGCCGCCAGACACTTCTCCCTGAACGTATCGGTGGTTACAGAAAGGATAAGTACCCCGACAACCCTGTCATTGTAACCGTGAAGAGGAACACTGTAAGCCGTGATGACAGCATCTGTGACAGGCTCCCTGAAAGGATTGCACCATATGCTCTTGTTCTGGGTCTTCGCATCATTGTACCAGTTCATCTTGGAGTAATCCATGTATTCGCCAAGATCATAAAGCATCATGCTGCCATCCTTCATCCTCCTCATGTAAGGAGCAAAACCGAACTGCCCCGAGGCATTTGGATAGACGAATTTCTCAAAACCCACGGTTATGGCATTGATCTGAGGATTTGCCTCCATGAACTGCTTGAGCATGTGGTAGCACTGATCCATCGTTGGGATCTTGAAGGTATCTGGATCTATGGAAACGAAACCCTCTCCGTCTTCAGTCCTCTCGGTCCGGCCGAAAACCCAGCTGCAGAAGCCGTAGGCAGCATCCTCGACCCTGAGCAGATAATCGTCCACATAATCCTGAATGTGGGAGATCTCCCTCTTCACGCTTTCCTCGGAGACCTTGGTAATCTCGTTCCTGGCGATAAAAATGGTGGAACCGAAGCCAAAAGTAAAAATCAGACCGCACATAACTATCACAATGAAAGTCATGTTAAGCAGCATCTTGTTCAGTATTTTCCTCATATAAGGTCTTTTAAGTGCGAAGTTACTATTATTCTTTCGTATGTGGAAATCATTTTGTCATAATCCGAAGGATTTTTCCACTCGCTCCGCCGGCCCATCATCTCTTTCACCTTCAGGACGCAGTAGGAATCGCAGTATCCGCCAGGCCTGGAGCACCACAGCCACTCATATTCAGGCTCTATCATCCTGAGTGTGAAGTCAGTGCCGCTTACGAAGCGTAGTGTCACCATCAGCTCCAGCTGGGTGTTTGCAGCGCTCATATTGGAGACTGCGTTGCCAAGGGAGTAGAAGACCGGCACGTCGCCTATATACTCGAAGTCCTGTACACAGTGAGGGTGAGCCCCAACTATAGCATCGGCTCCGGCCTTGCAGAGGAACTCGGCATATTCCCTCTGGGAAGCGTTGTGTTCAAGCACATACTCTTCGCCCCAGTGCGGGAAGGCAATGACAAAGTCTGCCCCGTCGGCCCGGGCCGATGCAATGGCATCAAGCATGGCAGACCTATCACGCATCAGAGGGACCCTCAGGGAATCAGGGACATCCGTCTGCGGATTGTTGGTGCCGTAGGTGCAATTCACGAAGGCGAGCCTGACTCCCCTGGCACGCACGAAGCTGGGATTCTTCCAGGTCGCCGTAACCGGCATGCGGGAATAAACTTCACGCGTACGCTCCAGGCCCCGTCGGCCCCGGTCCATGATATGATTGTTGGCTGTGAGGAATACATCCACGCCGCAGGATAGGACGTAAGAGGCGTACTCGTCCGGCGCGCTGAAGCATGGGTAGCCGCTGTAGGGCTTGCCGCCGAGGGAGAATTCCATATTGGCCACCGCAAGGTCAGCTGAAGTGAGGTCCGGTGCAATCTTGTCCAGAAACGGGCTGAAGGAATATCCTCCCGGCACGGCAGCCGCTTCCAGCTGTCCCTTGTGAAGCATGACATCACCTATGACACGCACCTTCACAGTGTCATACACAGGGGTCCCCGGATAATCTATCCGTCCCCAGAACTGTGCCCGGACCTGCATGGGAAGAAGTGCAAGCAGTATTGTCACAAAATGCTTCATGGAACAAAGATAATTAATAATTATTATCTTTGCCATCTGTTTTTATGAGACGACTTTTACTGTCTTTAACATATATTTTATCATTCGCATTCTCAGGGAATGCCCAGAACAGAATCTCGGGTGTGGTGACCGATGCAGGCAACGGCACCAGACTCCAGTATGTCATGGTGTATTTTCAGGGAACGCAGACCGGTGTGCTGACTGATGCAAAAGGCAGTTTCTCCCTTGACAACCCGGGAAACAACACACAGATCACAGTAGAGTTCATGGGATACGAAACCCAGGTCATAGACATCAATCCCAAAAGCGGCAGAAAACTCAACATCAGCCTCAAGCCTGCAGACATAAGGCTCGACGCTGCGGTGATCAAACCCCAAAAGGTCAGATACAGAAGAAAAGACAACCCCGCGGTGGAACTGATGCGCAAGGTGATTGCCAACCGTGACCGCAACCATCCGGAAGGAAGGGACTGCTACCACGTGGAAGAATATGACAGGCTGACACTTGCCCTGAATGACTACAAGCCTGATTTCAACAAAGTCAAAAAGCTCTCATTCACTGAGAGTTACATAGATACATCCGGACTGAACGGAGGCCCTGTCCTTGTGGTTTCCGTACGCGAGAGCCTGTCTGATACCTATTACCGCAAGAACCCGCGTGCCATCAAGAACATAGTGAAGGCAAAGAGGCTCAAGGGCTACGATGAAGACCTGGACGTGAGCGGAGGCATGACTGCCGACCTTGAGACCCTTTTCAAGAACATAGACATATACCAGTCAGACATAGAGCTGTTTACCGAGCATTTCACCGGCCCGCTCGCCGGCGAACTGGCCATAGCCTTCTATAAGTATTACATCTCGGACACGCTGCTTGTAAACGGAACGCCCTGCACCGAAATCAGCTTTGTACCGTCAAATCCGGAAAGCCTGGGCTTCACAGGCAAGCTTTACGTGGCTGCAGACAGCACCTGCGCATTGAGAAAGGCTGTTATCGACACCCCGGCCAAGATAAATCTCAACTGGATCAATGACCTGCACATAGAGCAGGAGTTCTCTCCTCTCCCGGACGGAAGCTACGCCACATCAAAGGTTGAAACCCAGTTCAACATGAGCCTGAACGGCAAGAATCCATCGGCATACATAAGGAAGACGGCCACTTACAGGAACTATGAGTTCAGCATTCCGGAAGGGATCTTTGCAGACGGAAACAACTCGGGAGTCAACAGCATAGACCTTCCAGGAGCGAAAAGGAAAGACGAAGAATACTGGAACAGGCACAGGCATCTTGAACTCAGGAAAAGTGAAAGGGATGTTGGAGAACTTGCGAAACGGCTGCGCAGTGTTCCCATCATCGACATTGCAACCAAGGTTGCAGACGTGATAGCAACCGACTTCGCCCCTACGAAATACCCCAAGGAACAGTCAAAAGTCGACATAGGCAACGTCTCCAACATTATCGGAAAGAACGATGTGGAGGGATGGCGCATCCGCGTGGGAGCACAGACAAAGGCCCCCCTTGACAGCCATTTATTCGTAGGCGGATACCTTGCCTACGGAACCACGGACAAACAGCTGAAGCACTCCGTAAAGGCAGTATATTCCTTCAACGCTCTCAACCAGCATAGTGATGAAAGGCCGAGGAACAGGATTGTGCTGAAGCACGAGTACGATCTTTACTCAGCCGAGGAACAGGAGTTCAGGGACAATATCTTCTACTCTGTCAAGTCCGGAGCGGCAACAAGGTACATGCAGTACATTAACACGTCGACGCTTGAATACGAAAAGGAATGGGATTTCGGGCTGACCCTCCAGGGCAGCATCGAATACAAGATTTTCAAAGCAGCAGGAGATCTCTGCTACGCGCTTGCCTCAGACCCGGCCACAAGTCTGCCGGACATAAAGGTGATGCCTCTTTGCCTTAACCTGCGCTACGCCCCGGGCGAGAAAAGATTCCAGTCGCAGAAAGCAAACAGGAATATAACCAAGAACGTACCTGTTTTCAACCTTTCACACAGCTATGCCCCCGCAGGAATATTCGGAACCGACTACGGCTACAACCGCACGGATTTCCAGTTCTGGAAACGGACATGGATAGGCCCGCTGGGACTGGTGGACACCAAGGTGAATGCAGGCTTCATCTGGGGGCAGGTCCCGTATCCGCTTCTGATAATACCAGCCGCATCGAAATCCATCATGTACCAGAAGGAGACATTCCACCTGATGAAGCCTTTCGAGTTCGTATGTGACAGATATGTCTCCCTGAACCTGACTTACAGGACAAAAGGATTGATACTCAATCGCATACCCCTTATCAACAGACTCAAGCTCAGGGAATATCTCACCTTCGACTGCATATACGGAGGCCTGACGGACAAGAACAACCCGGCCATCTGCAAGGAAGGCAACTTTGTGATGCCAGCCCAGACAAAGCCGTTGGGAAAGGTTCCGTATATGGAAATCGGAGCAGGCATAGACAACATATTCAAGCTTTTCCATATCATATATATACACAGATTGTCTTATCTTGACACAGCGGACTGCGAGAGGAACGGTGTCAGGGTGGGCATACACTTGGATTTCTGATATTCATGAAACGTATTGCAGCAATAGTCACAATGATTCTGGCACTGAGCTCATGTGCCATTCATCCGGCAAAGAACGACAGATTGTACAGAGCCGGACGTGCAGTGGAACCCGGAGAGTACATCCCTCAGGGCAAAGTAGTGGAGATGAGCCACCCTTGTTCTGTCCCTGGGCCGACAACCAGGGGCATAACGGTATATCTTCCCAAAGACTACGAGTTGAACCAGGAACACTACCCTGTTCTCTACCTCCTGCACGGAGCCAGGGGAAATCAGCATTCATGGATCAGAAAGGGAGATGTGTTCAGACTTACGGACAGCCTTGTGAACAACGGCAGCTGCCCTCCTTTCATCCTCGTGCTTCCAAACACCAACCAGTATAAAAACGACAGGGACTGCGACAGTTCACGCATAAAAGGAGCCATAGAGTCCATGTTCGAGATAGAGGGAACTGTGGAATCCGCCTTCGTCAACGACGTGGTGAACTTCATAGACGCAAAATTCCGCACAATTGCGGAGAAAAGAGGCAGAGCCATCGCCGGCCTTTCCATAGGGGCACTCCAGTCCATCTATATAAGCGCGAACAACCCTTCCACCTTCGACTACATAGGCCTGTTCTCGCCTTTCTATAAGATAATCCCTTTTACCAGCGACTACGATGCCTTCTACAAGAATCTGGAATACAGGCAGATGGTCCAGTTTGCCGTACCGCCGAAGCTCTATATGATCTGCATAGGCAAGAAGGACTTTTTTTATCCGCACATAGCCTGCTACAGACACTATCTGGACAGGGAAGGCTACAGATACGAGTACTTCGAGAACAACGGTGCGCACGAATGGGTTGACTGGAAAAAATTCTACTGCCATTTCCTGACTGAGGTTTT
>JAGHUW010000019.1 GCA_018064625.1 Candidatus Cryptobacteroides equifaecalis
GCAGGGTCCTCCTTCATTCCCAGAAGAACCTCGATTCTCTTTTTCTGATGCTCCTGAAGCACATTGTCGAAGATGAAATCCGTGGCGAAGATAAGCGCGAAGCCTGCCAGCGCAGCAAGGATCACATTCCTTATTGCGGCAATCTTCACTGCGATTATCTTTCTCTCACTGTTGCGTATCACCCTCCACAGGATGATTCCCACAACCACAAGCAATACAATTGCAGATATCCACCAGCTTGTCATCAGCGTAAGGATGAACAGCAGAATCGCCATTCCCATCATGAAAAGGAACCATCCGGAGAAGCCTTCCCTGTACAGCATGAAAATGAATCCCACATACACCAGGGCCGACCCTGTCTCGCTCTCTCCCAGAATGGCCAGCATAGGTATGCCGATTATCGCCGCAACGGCGGCAAACTGCTTGGGATCGTACATTTTAAAGGACGGACGGCTCATGAACGCGGCCAGCATCAGTGACGTGGTGATCTTCGAAATCTCCGCAGGCTGGAACCTGACCGGGCCGAATGCGAACCAGGACCTGGAACCCTTCACCTCGATTCCCAGGAAGATCACCGAGACAAGCAGCACCAGAACGAACGCGTATGCCGGAACCGATATCACCTCCCAAAGCCTCGGGTTTATCGCGAACAGGATTACCAGATCCAAAATGAATGCGGTAAGTATCCATACGGCCTGCTTTCCGCTTCTGCAGGACCAGTCGAAGATCGATGAAGGCTCGGAAGAGTGGATGGCTGCGTATATGTTTATCCAGCCTATGAAGACCAGAAGGAGATAGGTGATGATAAGTCCCCAGTCCAGAGTCTCGGACAGACTTCTTTTGGTATTGCTTCCGTTCGTCATCTTTAGAAGAATCTTGTTGTCAATATCCTGTCCTCAAGGTATTTCCTCTCCTGGCAGATCTCTCCGTTCAGGTATTTCTCAAGCATGAGGGACGCCACAGGACAGGCCCAGGTGGCACCGAAGCCGGCATTCTCCACATAGGCGGCAACGGCAATCTTGGGATTGTCCTTCGGCGCAAAGCAGATGAACACCGAGTTGTCCTTGCCATGAGGGTTCTGAGCGGTACCTGTCTTTCCGCAGACGTCCAGTCCCGGGATGCGCGCGCTGAATGCCGTGCCTCCGGCAGCTCCGCCGCCATTGACTGCCATATACATGCCCTGCACCGCCTTCTCGAAATGAGTGGTGTCCACGAGGGTGTACTGCTTCTCGTGGAAGCGCGGCTCTATCTCCACACCCTCGGAGTCCTTGACGATATGGGGGATGTAGTAGTAGCCTCTGTTGGCGACTATCGCAGCAAGGTTCGCGATCTGCAGCGGAGTTGCGCCTATCTCTCCCTGGCCGATGGAAAGGGACACTATCGTAGGGAAGCGCCATGACTTCCTGTAGACCCTGTCATAGTATGCCGAAGTAGGGATGTTTCCACCCAGCTCGAAAGGAACGTCGCTTTCCAGCTTACGGCCGAATCCGAAGCTGAGAACGTACTCCCTCCACTTGTCGAAGGCTTCCTGAATGTTCTTGTATTTGCGGTTCTCCAGCACGCGGCGGAACACATAGCAGAAATAGCCGTTGCAGGAAGTGGCTATCGCATCCATCAGGGCCAGAGGCGAGGCGTGCCCGTGGCAGCCCAGCTTCCTTCCCTTGGAATATGGGTAACCCCTGTCGCACGGGAACTTGTCATACATGTCTATGACGCCCTCCTGAAGGCCTATCATTCCGTTGATGAGCTTGAAAACCGATCCGGGAGGGTAGGATGCCATTACGGTTCTGTTGAACATGGGCTTCCTCGGGTCTTTGGCTATGGTGGAGTAGTGCTTGCTTATGTCTGCCAGCACGTCCACATCTATACCCGGGCTGGAAACCATGGCCAGAATCTCTCCAGTGGAAGGCTCTATTGCCACAACGCTGCCCGTCTTTCCCTGCATCAGTTCCTGCCCGTATTGCTGAAGGTGGGCGTCGATGGTTGTTACTATGTTGTGCCCCGGGGTTGCCTCCACGTCATATTCTCCGTTCTGATATGGTTCCTGAACCCTGTTCCTTGAGTCTCTGAGGTAGATATGCCAGCCTCTCTGTCCCTTGAGATCTGCCTCGCGGGCAGCCTCCAGCCCGGTCTTTCCCACATAATCACCAGAACGGTACTCGTCCGGATGCTTCTTGAGGAACTCAGGGTCAACCTCGGAAATGTATCCCAGGAGATTTCCTCCGGCATTGAAAGGGTAGTCCCTGATCGTTCTTGACTGGGCTTTGAATCCCGGATAGCGGTACTGCTCCTCGGCGAACTTCTGGTAGGTGAGCTGGGATACCTGCTTCATGAACACCTGGGTCTGATAGCCAATCCTTGTCCTGTATTTGCGGTAATAGGCCATCTTCTCCCTCACGTATTCCGGAGAGGTATCCAGGGCGTTGGCGAGTGCCAGGGTATCGAAAGGTCCCACCTCCCTCGGGGTCACGAGAATGTCGTAGCAAATCTTGTTGGTCACGAGCTGCTCCCCGTTCCTGTCATAGATGACTCCTCTTGGAGGATATACGTATTCATAGTAGAGGGAGTTGTTGGATGCATCCCTCTTGTACTTGTCGTTTATTATTGTGATATAGAAGATCTTGGACAGCAGAATAAGGGCTGTGACACCAAGTCCTATGATGAGTTTGTGCTTTCTTTCCAGTGCCATGGGACTATCAGTTTTCAGGGTCCAGAATCATGGAAACGAAGAATGAAAGGACGGCGCTTGCCAGGAGAGAGCAGCCGAATCTGGTGAAATCCATCCAGAGAGGATGGGTGCCGGCCCCGTCTGCCCATACATAGACTACGAGGAAAAGCGCGGTGGCCAGGATATTGCTGAAAACAATCTTGACCGGGCCGAGGCGGTTGAGGGAGACGTTGTCCCCGCGCGCGAGCAGTTCCTCTCCGAAGACTATCCTCACAATCACTATCCTGAAGAACGCCACCGGAACAAGGGCGGCCATATTCAGGCCGATAAGACCTCCGGCGGTGAAGTCCACCACGAAGCCCGTGATGAATGCAAGTATCATCGCGAACAGTGTGCTGTGTCTTGTAGGAAGGCTGATTATCAGCGTAGGAAGCAGCGTAAGGCTCACCAGCTGCGAGAAATTGCAGTAGTTAAGGATGAGGATCTGCGCAATCACCAGCAGGGTGTATTTTATCATGTAGGCCGAATCTCTCATTTGTGTCCCTCCTTGTTTTCCGAAGCTTCGAGCTCTTCGATTTCCTCTCTGCGTATGTTCTTCACCACGGTCACGTACCTCAAAGAAGAGAGGTCCTGGAAAAGTTCCACCTTCACGTTCTTGGAAGATCCGTTTATTATCTTAGCCTCACCTGCCACACCTATAGGAATGTCAGGAGGGAAGATGGTAGAGAATCCACTGGTCATGATGGTGTCCCCGGGATTCACGTCATTATGCAGGGCTATGTCCTTGAGATATGAACCTTTGGATGTAAGCCCATCCCAGAAGAGAGGCCCGGTGACGTCCGAACCCTTGACCCTGGCGCTTATGCCAATGTTGCTGTTGTTGATTGTGAGACCGTAGGAGAAATGCTTGTCCACGGCATCCACTATGCCCACTATGCCTGTGCTCGAGATGATTCCGGACATAGGACTGATCCCATCCTCTGAACCTTTGTCCAGTATGATGTAGTTGTGGGCCGAATTGCGGCTCATCTTCACAACCTTTGCAGGGGTGTAGCGGAATCCATCATCCGGGATGTCCTTGAGTTCCTCAAGACTTCCTTCGGCAGCCTCGTACCTGCGGAGCCTTTCCCTGAGCAGGAAGTTCTCCTCGGCAAGCCTGTCATTCTGCTTCTGAAGGGAGAAATGGTCCCTGATCCGCTCGCTGCTGCCCCAGAGGAAGGCCTGAACCCTCCTGGTACTGTGCTTGATCCAGACGTCCTGGAGGGATGAGCTCCTACTCAGCATAGCAACAGCAGCAATCTCCAATATGATGAAGACTGCTGCGCTTATGATGATGGGATAACTACTCCTTTCCTTAGCCATCTATCGCATCAGGAATGTGTAGGTGTCCGTGTGCTTGAGGGCCTCACAGGTTCCCCTTGCCACTGCGTGGAGAGGGTCGTCCGCTACGTGGAACTGGATGTTCACCTTGTCTGTGAGCCTCTTTGCAAGGCCTCTGAGAAGTGCACCGCCACCTGAAAGATAGATTCCGTTCTCCACGATGTCCGAGTAAAGCTCAGGCGGAGTGTTCTCGAGCACGTGAAGTATGGAGGTCTCGATCTTGGCTATAGACTTGTCAAGGCAGTGTGCAATCTCCTGATAGGTGATAGCTGCCTCGACAGGGTGTGCTGTCATGAGGTTCGGTCCTCGTACGATGAATGGTTCCGGTTCATCATCCAGCTCCTGGATGACGGCGCCCACGGCAATCTTTATCTTCTCCGCGGTGATCTCACCCACCTTGATGTTGTGCTGCTGGCGGAGATAATACTGTATGTCCGAGGTGAATACGTCTCCTGCGGTGCGGATGCTGTCCTGCTGAACCAGACCTCCGAGGGAAATCACTGCGATCTCAGTGGTACCACCGCCTATGTCAACGACCATGTTTCCCTGTGGAGCCTCGATGTTGAGGCCTATACCCAGGGCGGCTGCCATAGGTTCGTAGACGAGATAGACTTCACGGCCTCCGGCATGCTCGGATGAGTCTCGCACAGCCCTGATCTCCACTTCAGTGGATCCTGAAGGGATGCCCACGACCATCTTGAGGTTAGGTGTGGTGAGACTGCGACGTTTCTTGTTAGCCTGCTTTATGAAGCCGCGGATCATCATCTCCGCAGCGTTGAAGTCGGCAATCACACCATCCCTGAGCGGGCGTATGGTCTTGATTCCCGGATTGATTCTTTCGTGCATGAGCTTGGCGGCCTGTCCTATGGCCAGGCATTTGCCGCTCTTGTTCTCAACTGCCACGATGCTTGGTTCGTCCAGAACAATCTCGCCATTCTGGTAGATGACGGTATTCGCCGTACCGAGGTCGATTGCAAGTTCTTGGTGAAAAAATGATAGAGCCATCGTTAATATCTGCAAATTACTTAATGAAATACAAAGTTAGCAAAAAAACAGTAAATTTGGAAGAAAGTTTTTATAAACGACGATTTTATGGACAGAATCATTTACGGGATATTCGTGGCCGGAGGCAGCGGCACAAGAATGGGCTCCAGCCTTCCTAAGCAGTTTATGGATCTTGGGGGTAAACCGGTGCTGCAGAGGACTATAGACAGGTTCAGAGAAGTATTCCCGGGGATAAAGGTTATCACTGTCCTTCCCAAATCCCACTTTGACACCTGGAAGAGGCTCTGTGACGCCACCCAGTTCATCTGCCCTCAGATTCTTGTGGAGGGCGGCCTTACCCGCTTCCATTCAGTGCAGAACGCGCTTGCGAAGGTCCCGGACGGGGCCCTTGTCTTCATCCATGACGGCGTGCGCCCCCTCGTCAGCCCGCAACTTCTGAGGAAGATGGCCGATGCGATGGGGGAGTGCGGGGCGCTGATCCCTGTTGTCCCTGTGGTGGATACGCTCAGAAGCAGGAAGAAGGGCGAACCTGCCCCGGACCGATCTTCCGTGGAAGCGGTCCAGACCCCGCAGGTGTTCCGTTCAGAGCTGATAAAGAAAGCATATACGCAGGCCTATGACGTCTCCTTCACGGATGACGCGTCAGTGGCCGAGGCTGCCGGGATACCCGTCAGCACAATAGAGGGGGAGAGGTTCAACCTGAAACTCACCACCCCCGATGACCTGGTCCTTGCCGAGGCTATCCTCTCACTTGATCTTTGACCAGAAGCTTGTGTTCTGATACTCCTTGACCCAGACTTCCCTTGTGAACGCCTGGTCGAGGGATATCATCGTGTCCGTGGACTTCACGTAAGGTATCCTCTGGATTGTGTTGAGGAGGGTCTGCATGAGGTGGTCGTTATCCACGCAGTAGGCCTTGAGGAAAAGGGCCGCCTTGCCGGTGGCGAAGTGACATTCCACTATTTCCGGCACATGCCTGAGCGCAGCAACCACTTCCGGGTACTTGTTGTCCTCAGTGAGGGATACGGAGATGAATGCGCACACGTTGAGGCCGATTGTGCTCGGTTTCACTGTCATGCGTGAACCTGTGATCACACCGTTCGATTCCATCTTGTGGACTCTCTGGTGCACGGCTGCTCCCGAGATACCACATTCCCTTGCAATTTCCAGGAAAGGGGTCCTGGCATTTGTCACAAGCATTGAAAGGATCTTCCTGTCGATGTCGTCGATAGTCTGGTTTGCCATAGTCGGTAGTTGTTAAAGTTTCTATTTGCTTTTCTTGAATCTGCGAGCCTTGCCCGGGCTGGTCGGCGTCCCTTCGGAAACTATCCTTACGCACTCCTCTTCAGTGAGTTCTTCCGCCACTGCCCCTTTCGGGAGCTTGTAGTTCCTTCCGTCATGTTTGATGTATGGCCCGTAACGTCCCTGGAGGACGCTTATATCCTTGTCCTTGAATTCTTTGATAGGCTGGTTCGCCGGTTTTTCAACGGCAGTGGCCTCTATCAGCGCCACGCAATCCTCGAGGCTCACCTTGAGCGGGTCCTTGCCCTTCGGCAGTGTTATGTTCCTGTCACCGTACTTGAGGTAAGGCCCGAATCGGCCCTTCATGGCAATGATGTCCACACCGTTGTATGAGCCTACGTTTCTTGGCAGCTGAAGAAGCTTTATGGCTTCCTCGAGGCTGATGTTCTCTATGAGCTGGCCCTTGCCGAGGCTTGCGAACTGCCTGTCCTCGCCCTCTCCCTTCTGCACGTAGGCTCCCCACTGGCCGAATTTGGCCGTGATGGTCTTTCCGTCGGCCGGGTCTGTGCCCAGCACCCTTTCAACCTTGCTGTACTGTCCGTTGGACATCACGGCGTCCACCTGTGTCCTGAACGGGGAGTAGAAGTTCGAGATGACCTCATTCCATTTCCTCTCACCCCTGGCTATGAGGTCGAAGTCCTCCTCCACGCTTGCCGTGAAGTCGTACTCAAGTATGCTGGAGAAGTTCTCCACGAGGTAGTCGGTGACGATTATTCCCACATCCTGCGGGAGCAGCTTCGCCTTCTCCGAGCCTATGGTCTCTGTCTTGGAACTCTCTGATATCCTGCCTTTTTCGAGGCTGAGGTTGGTCACGGGAACCTTGCTTCCCTCCTTGTCTCCCTGGAGCACATAGCTGCGCCCTCTGGTGAGGGTGTCGATGATGGTCGCGTAGGTCGAAGGTCGGCCTATCTCCAGCTCCTCGAGTTTTTTGATGAGTGTGGCCTGGGAGTATCTGTAAGGCGGCTGGCTGTATTTGCAGTCGGCTCCGGCCTTGAGCATCGAAACGCTCTCTCCAACGCTGAGTGCCGGGAGGATGACGTCCTCATCCTCTGTCTCCTCGTCCTCGCTGCTTTCCATGTAGAGTTTGAGGAAACCGTCGAACAACACCTCGCTTGCCTTGAGGGCGAAGTGCTCGCTCCTGCGGTCAGAGGCAATCTTGATGGTGGTGTTCATTACGCGGGCCTGCTCCATCTGCGAGGCAACGGTGCGCTTCCATATCAGCTCGTAGAGTTTCTTTTCCTGGGCTGTACCCTCTATGCTTGTGTTCTCGATGAAGGTAGGGCGTATGGCCTCGTGGGCTTCCTGTGCTCCCTTGGTCTTGGTCTTGTACTGGCGCGGGTGTGAGTATTCTTCGCCGAAGTTGTTGCAGATGAACTGCTTGGCTGTGTTCAGTGCAAGGCTGGAAAGATTGGTGGAGTCTGTACGCATGTAGGTGATGAGACCCCTTTCGTAGAGGCTCTGCGCCAGGTTCATGGTCATCCTTACCGGGAGCCTGAGCTTTCTGGCGGCTTCCTGCTGGAGGGTTGAGGTTGTGAACGGTGCTGCAGGGAAGCGGTTTCCTTCCTTGCGGTCCACGCTGTCTATGTTGAAATTCGCGCCGATGCAGTCCTCAAGGAAGGCACGGGCTTCATCCTTCGTCGCGAAAGTCCTGTCCAGTACGGCCTTGACTTTGTTGCCCTTGGCCTCGAAGACGGCCTCTACCCTGTAGGAAGACTCGCTCTGGAAAGCGGCGATCTCCCTCTCCCTGTCGACTATCAGCCTGAGCGCCACGCTCTGCACGCGTCCTGCGGAAAGACCTCTCTTGATCTTGCGCCAGAGCACCGGAGAGAGCTGGAAACCCACGAGCCTGTCCAGTATCCTTCGGGCCTGCTGTGCGTTCACCATGTCCATGTCGATGGACCTCGGGTTCTTCACAGCCTCCTCTATGGCATGCTTGGTGATTTCATGGAAGGCGATGCGCCTTGTCTTGGAAGGCTCCAGGCCCAGAGTGTCCGCAAGGTGCCATGAAATGGCCTCTCCCTCGCGGTCTTCATCGGATGCGAGCCATACCGTGTGGGCTTTGGCTGCTGCCGCCTTCAGTTCTGCAACGACCTTCTTCTTGTCTGCAGGCACCACGTATTCCGGCGTAAAGCCGTGGTCTACGTCGATGCTGAGACTTTTCTCCTGCAGGTCGCGTATGTGTCCGAAGCTGGACTTCACCACGAAGTCCGAGCCCAAAAATTTCTGTATTGTCTTTGCCTTTGCAGGCGACTCAACTATTACTAAATTCCCCTCCATAATCTACATCATAGTCTATTTCAGACTGCAAAGAAAAACAGAAACTCGCTAAATTTCAAAAATTAAATAGTAAATTTGCCGATTGTTCAAACCGTCATAATTATATTATGACAAATTTTTTCAGCCGATGGATAAGAAGAAAACTATAAAGTGGTTCTGGATAATAGGAATGGCACCTTTCGCCATACTGGCCGTGGCTCTGCTTCTGGTCGGTCTGTTCTCCAGCATCCCGTCTTTCGACGAACTCGAACACCCGGACAACAAGCTGGCCACACAGGTCATAGCGGAGAATGGCGAGGTGCTCGCCACCTTCCATATCGAGAACCGCACATACGTGTCATACGATGAACTCTCGGAGCATCTGGTGCATGCGGCCATCTCCACTGAGGACTCCCGCTTCTACAAGCACTCCGGAATAGACATGAAGGGTCTTGGCCGAGTCCTCTTCAAGACCCTGCTCCTCAGGGACAAGGGTCAGGGAGGCGGCTCCACCATCACCCAGCAGCTCGCCAAGACCCTGTATCCCCGCAAGGAGGTCAAGAAAGGCATACTCGGCAAATTCTCCATGGTGGAGATCAAACTCAAGGAGTGGATCACCGCCGTCAAGATAGAGAAGGACTACACCAAGGACGAGATCATGGACATGTATCTCAACTCCATCTTCTTCGGAAGCGGAGCGTACGGCGTCAAGGCTGCGTCCGAGACCTTCTTCGCAAAGGAGCCTTCCCAGCTCAATGTCCAGGAGGCCGCCCTTCTCGTGGGAATGGTGAACAAGCCTACAAGGTACAACCCTGTGCTGAACCCTGACCTGTCTCTGGGCCGACGCAACTTCGTCATAGGTCAGATGTGCAAGAACGGCTATCTTACAAGGCATCAGAGGGATTCCATCACGGCCCTGCCCATAGAGCTCGATTACCGCGTGCAGGACCATAACGCCGGCTACGCCCCATATTTCAGGGACATGCTCCGCAGAGACATGAACGCCACAAAGCCTAAGCGCTCGTCCTACCAGAACGCCGAGGATTATGCGGCCGACTCGCTCCGCTGGAGGGAGGACCCTGTCTACGGCTGGCTGAACAAGCACAAGAAGGCCGACGGAAGCCGCTACGACCTTGACCGCGACGGTCTCAGGATATACACGACAATAAACTACAAGATGCAGCGCTATGCCGAGGAGGCAGTGAGCGAGCATCTGGGCAAAAACCTCCAGAAGGCTTTCAACGCCGAGGTGAAGTGGAAGAAGAACAAGCCTTTCGCCAACGACGTGGACGATGCCACCGTGGCAACGCTGATGAAGCAGGCGCGCCGATGGAGCGACCGCTACCGCATGCAGAAGAAGGCCGGGGTCAGCGAAAAGGATATCATGGCTCAGTTCAGCGTACCTGTGAAGATGCGCGTGTTCTCCTGGAACGCAAAGGGCTATCAGGACACGCTCATGACTCCGGACGATTCCATACGCTACTACAAGTCGATTCTCCGCTGCGGCTTTGCAGCCGTGGAGCCTGGCACAGGATACATCAAGGCCTACGTCGGAGGCCCTAACTACCGATATTTCAAATATGACAACGTCCGCCAGGGCGTGCGTCAGGTGGGTTCCACCATCAAGCCTTTCCTCTATACCCTTGCCATGCAGGAGGGTCTGACCCCTTGCGACAGGGTGGTCAACCTCCCTCAGACCTTCGTCCTTCCGGACGAGACCGAGTGGACGCCGAGAAGTACGGACAAGGAGGAGTGGATAGGCCAGACCGTGACCCTCAAGTGGGGCCTTGCACACAGCTCCAACAACATCTCTGCCTTCCTGATGAAGCAGCTGGGCCCTCAGGCCCTTGTGCGTCAGATCCATCAGATGGGCGTGACCTCCCATGTCGACGAGGTCCTTTCGCTCTGCGTTGGTTCGGCCGATGTGAGGGTGTTCGACATGGTTGCGGCCTACAATACCTTCCCTTCCGAGGGAACCTATATCCAGCCACAGTACATCACAAGGATAGAGGACAACTCAGGCAGGGTGCTGACGGAAATAGCCACCCAGAAGAGGGAGGCGATTTCAGCTGCAACCGCCTTCACCATGGTCAACCTCATGAAGGGAGTCATCAACGAGGGTACCGGAGCGAGGTTGCGCTCAGCCTACGGCCTGCGCGGCGAGATAGCCGGCAAGACCGGTACCACCAACGACAACTCGGACGGATGGTTCATAGGCTATACCCCTGAGATCACGGCCGGCGTATGGGTTGGCGGTGAGGACCGTCAGATCCACTTCAACTCCCTCGCCCTGGGAAGCGGCTCCAACATGGCCCTCCCTATCTGGGGAATATGGATGAAGAAATGCCTTGCCGACCCGGATACCAATCTGCATGAGAGCGCGACCTTCCGCGTTCCTGCGAGCGGCGGGCCGAATATGGACTGCGAGTCGCAGGGCACCTTCCTCGGAGGTTATTCCGAGGGTTTCACCGGCAAGCGCAACAGCGAGACCGGCAATGAGGAAGAGGAATATTATTTCAACTAGTATATGGCAAAGTATAGCGCAATTGCTGTTATTTACGGAAGCGACTCATCTGAGAGTGAGGTTTCCTGCCGCAGCGGAGAGTTCGTGGCCTCCCGCATAGATGGTAATGTGTACGATATATACGAGGTGTACGCCCGTTTCGGAAAATGGTCGCTCGTGGCCTGCAAGAAGAAGAACTCCATGAGGGTTACCTTCCCGGAGGAGGCCAGACCTATGGTGGACAAAAATGACTTCTCCGTAACCGTGCTCGGTGAGAAGGTGACCTTCGATTACGCCTACATAGTGCAGCATGGAGCACCGGGAGAGAATGGTCAGCTGCAGGGCTATCTTGAGATGCTAAGGATACCTTTCAGCACCTGCGACTCATTCAGCTGCGCCGTGGCTTTCGACAAATACTCCTGCAAATGTTACGTCAAGGAACTTGGAATAGTGAAGTGCGCCCCGGACGCATTCATCAGACAGGGCCACGTGGAGGCACCTTTCCGCGATTACGTAGAGAAGAATCTCAAGTTCCCCGTTTTCGTGAAGCCTACCCAGGGCGGCTCAAGCTTCGGAGTGACCAGGGTCACTGACATTGACGCCCTCATGCCGGCCGTGAGGTTCGCCTTCTCCGAGAATCCTGCCGTTCTGGTGGAGCAGGGCGTGAGCGGACGCGAGTTCACCTGCGCAGCCTATTTTGACGGTGATTCCATCAAGGCCCTTCCTGTCACCGAGATAGTGACTTCCAACGAGTATTTCGACTATGATGCGAAATACAACGGAAACAGCCAGGAGATTTGTCCTGCCCAGATAGATGAAGATACCACAGCCCTCATCCAGAGGACCAGCTGCAAGCTCTACATGGCTCTCGGCTGCAAGGGAGTGGTCAGAATGGACTACATCCTTGCAGAGGACGGACTCTATTTCCTTGAGGTGAACATCATCCCTGGAATGACCAGCGCATCTCTTGTGCCAAAGATGGTGAGGGCCGCAGGAATAGACATGACCGACTTCCTCTCCAACATCATAGAGCACAGCTGATGCTTCTTGCAGATTTCATAAAGATAGGCTCTTCAGCTCTGGAATCCATCTACCCTTCGCCCGAGGCGAGGGGTTTGGTTTTGATGCTGTGCCAGAGCCGCCTTGGAGTGAAGAGCTACACGCATGTCACGGAGCCGAGCTATGCTGTTCCCGATGAGGCTCTCCCGGGCCTTCAGGAAGACCTTGCACGCCTTTGCGCCAGCGAGCCTCTGCAATATGTCCTCGGGCAGACGGAATTCTGCGGGCGCATCTTCAAAACAGCCCCGGGCGTGCTTATCCCAAGGCCGGAAACGGAGCAGCTCGTGCAGGAGGCGGAAAAACTGGTGGCCGGGAATCCTTCTCCGGCGATTCTCGACATGTGCACCGGTTCGGGATGCATAGCCTGGACCCTTGCCCTTGACCTGCCCGGGGCCGATGTCTATGCCGTTGACATCTCTGACGAGGCCCTGAAGCAGGCCGAAGCTCAGTTCCCGGGCACACCGGGCCCTCATTTCAGCAAAATGGATGTACTCTCAGCCCTGCCTTCCGGGCTTCCTCCCATGGATCTGGTGGTGAGCAACCCTCCATACATCATGGAGAGGGAGAAGAGTGCCATGAGGACCAATGTCCTGGAGTATGAGCCGGAACTTGCCTTGTTCGTTCCGGACGCGGACCCACTGCTTTTCTACAGGGCCGTGGCGGACTGGAGCATGGCTCTTCTGCGCCCCGGTGGATACGGCATTGTGGAGATAAATGAGGCTCTTGGAGGCGAAACAGCTTCCGTATTTGAGCTAAGAGGCTTCACGCAAGTTCGCGTTTTTGATGATTTTTTTGGAAAAATGAGGTTTGTCTCTTTCAAAAAAGCCTGACAGAAGGCCCTGAAATACCTATTTTAAGAAAAAGCGTTTCACTTTGAGGTGAAATGCTTTTTCTTTGATACTTTTGCAGTGGATTTAATTTAAGGGAAACTATGAAAAACTTCTTTTTATTGTTTACGGCAGTCTTGCCATTGGCTTCATGTACCGGTAGCGTTCCTGTGGAAGGTCCCCAGGATGGGGAATGTCTCTTCTCCAAGGGAGAGATGGCCCGTATTTTTGCAGAACTGCCCCTGGGAGAGTCCCAGCTCGGAGAGGTGTATGATGCGGTGAACTCATCATCGGGAAATGGCTACGACGAGGAATACATGCTGTCAGACCTCTTTCTTTCCCCGGGGTCCGGGGTTGGGGACAGGGCCCTTGGAACAAAGGCTGGCAATTACAGCCGTCCCATCAGGGACATGCTCACAGATTACATTTCAGAAAGATATGGCAATACCAAGGCAGGTGCCGCAGATGCTGAACGCTACCTGCGTTCACTTTCATCTTCGGACCTTCAGATTTATTGGCCCTATTCGGAAGATTGGGACGGGGTCACTTATCCGATAATCACTTTTGATCCGGGTTACGGGGCGGAATCCAACTATGGCTATGAGTGGGTGCTTGATGACGATGGGGTCCGTGTGTTGGATTCTCTGCTTGTTACAGAAGAAACAGCCAGATGCCGTCCCGTCTGGGTCATTAACAATAACGATGATTCTGCTTTCACACCTTTGGAAATGTTCACCAAAGCATCGTCATCTTCACCGCAGAATAAAAAGTGCCTGAAGATGAAGGATTTCACCATGTACCGCAATTATGATTCCTGGTTTGCCGGTGCGTCAGAATTCTTCATCCGTATGGGAGCGGTGGACGGTTTCAAGGCCACCAAGGATGAGGACCTCAAACTGTACAGCCCTTCCATCACAGACTTCTCCATTGTGGTGAAAAGAAAGGAACTGGGAAAGAAAATCCCCTTCGAAAGCATACTTCTTACAGATTTCACTGACCAGATGGACAAGTTCGCATTTCTTATCACCGAAGATGACGGGGGTACGACCACCTCATGGAAATGCTCCGCTACGGTAAAATATAATTCCAAAAGCTATGGCTTCGACATGGATATCCCTTACAAGGATAAGGATGACATAGTCTGGAGGGGCCAGCTTTCAAGCAGTTTCCTGCGAGAAAATCCGGGCGGGCTGACTTATGGGCGATTCGGAGATGTGGGGATTACATTCAGTCTTGAGTGAGAACCATTTCACAGTTCCTGCAGTCGAAGCAGAGTTTGAAACGTCTTCCGTTGTTCTGGAGGAAAAGCGGGGATGAGTCCTTGGCGGAAC
Organism: Candidatus Cryptobacteroides equifaecalis; assembly: GCA_018064625.1. GTDB lineage: Bacteria > Bacteroidota > Bacteroidia > Bacteroidales > UBA932 > Cryptobacteroides > Cryptobacteroides equifaecalis. The sequence continues at coordinate 14,332 of JAGHUW010000019.1, forward strand.
CCTGCTTCGGACACATTCCCAATTCATGGCGAACGCAGTACTTTGAACGCATGAGCTCATTCTCCGGAGAAATGATTGACGGGAGTCTTGGCTCATCGGCGTCCTTGTTGCTTGCTGAGTGCAGCGGAATCCTGTTGCATGGAATCATGGCCAGGTCTTCTGCGACAAGTCTTCTGATGCTGTTTATTGTTGAAGCGCTTAACAGAGGAAGAACTTTGCCAGGAGTCCCCGCCATGATTTCATCGACATGGAAGCTGAATACACCGCTTCTCTTCGACAGCTGCTCCGTCAGCATGGCTTCTGCCCTTTCCCTGTTCTGCGCGGTCTCCAGATCCGTGTTGAACGGGCAGGTCAGTTCCCTTCCGTCTTCGCTGTGTGCAGTAACGTCTATGTTGAATTTTCCATGAATGTGCACCTTCAGGCTCACATCTATCATCCTCTTTGTCCTGTCCGCTTCGAGGCTTTTCTCGAATGCCGAATTGATGTTCCTGTAGATGGTGAGTCCTTCTTCCAGGCCCGGGACAGCCTTGCAGCTTATCGTAAGTCCCTTGCATACATCTCCTCTGAAACCGGTTACGCCCTCGCCGGAGGAGAAGGCGAAACCGTCTCCGTTGTTGAGTTCCAGGTTCTTCCTGAATGGTTTCAGGCTGAGTTCAAGGGAATATCTGTCGATTTTCCTTATCCTGCTGATGATTCCTATGGCCTCTCCCATGGACTTTGGCGCGTCCATCGATGACCATTGTCCTCTCTTTCCGTCAAGGTAAAGTTCTGTGTAGCCGCGGTTGAAGGTCTTTCCCGAGTCAGGGGTGAAACTGGATTCGACCTTTCCAAAGGAGGCCCTGCGGAACTTGTCCGGATTGCATGCAACAATCCTGTCGAGTTCCAGGCTGTATTCCCTTGTCACATTCTTGACGTAGGACTCATTCTTCAGCCTTCCTTCAATCTTGAATGATACTACTCCTGCATCTGCCAGATCCTCCATCCTGTCCTTGAGATTGAAGTCCTTCAGGGACAGCAGGGCCTTGTTGCGCAGCAGCAGCTTCCCCTGGACGTCGTAGAGGTCATAGAGGGACCGGCATGCCTGAATGCATTCGCCCCTGTCGGCACTCCTGCCGTTGATCTTCTCGCTCAGACGGCAGTCCCCGCTGTAGCATACGCAGAGGGCTCCGTGCACGAAGCATTCCACCTCGCAGCTTACGGCCTTGCAGATTTTGCGTATTGTCTCCAGGGAAAGTTCCCTTTCCAGGATTATCCTGGCGCAACCGAGCCTCTCGAAATGCCTTGCCCTTTCCACGTCCCTTATCGCGCACTGGGTGGATGCATGCAGAGGCACATGTATGTCCTCCCATCCGCAGATGCGCTCATCCCTTATGATGAATGCATCCGCTCCGGCCTCCTGAGCCTGAAGCATCTGGCGGTGGGCGGAATCCTCTTCCCCGTCACGAATTGTAGTGTTAAAGGTCACGAATACCCTTGCCCCGAACTGATGTGCGTAGCTGCAGAGCTCCGCTATGTCTTCGACAGGATTGCCGGCGTCCTTCCTTGCACCGAAGTCGGGACCTGCGATATATACGGCATCGGCGCCGCAGTTGATGGCTGCGACGCCGGTTTCCTTATTCCTTGCTGGAGCGAGAAGCTCTAGTGCTGTCATTATTTG
>JAGHUW010000152.1 GCA_018064625.1 Candidatus Cryptobacteroides equifaecalis
AACACTTGCCGCAGGCGCAGTCGTGGAGTCTTGCGTTTATAACGCAACCAATCCAAGCTGGTCCAAGGCATGGTACATATTCGCAGCTTATTCATTCGTCATAGCGGTTCTCTTCGCAATACTTTTCAAGGACCCACAGAAAAAACAAGCTTGATGAAAAAACTTTCAATCGTAATCGCAGCACTCTTCTGCTGCATGGGCGCATGGGCCCAGGAGGAATTCCACCCCGTAGCAAAGCCTGAGGCTACTGTCATCTCGGGCAACGCACGATTCACCGTGCTCACACCAAGGCTCGTGAGAATGGAATGGGCAGAGAACGCAAAGTTCGAGGACCACGCCACTCTCGGCATCATAAACAGAGACCTGCCTGTACCTGAATTCAAGGTAAAACGCAGCGGCAGCAAGCTGACCATCAGCACAGGAGCGCTGACCATAGTCTACAAAGGCAACGAGAAGTTCTCGGAGAGCAACCTCAGCGCCAACTTCACCCTCAATGGAAAGAAGCAGACCTGGCAGCCTGGGGCCGATGCAGGCGCAAACCTTGGCGGAACCGTAAGAACCTTGGACGGATTCGACGGAAAGAAGTTCTCTGACAAAGAGTATGACAACGGCGTCATCTCACGGGACGGCTGGGCAATCATAGACGAGAGCTCAAGGCATATCTTCACAGAAACTTCCAGCGACTGGAAATACTGGGTTGCCGAGAGGGACGGAAGCGAGCAGATAGACTGGTATCTCTTTGCCTACGGCCACGACTACACAGAGGCCATCTCGGACTTCACAAAGATAGCCGGAAAGGTTCCGCTCCCTCCAAGGTACGCCTTCGGATACTGGTGGTGCCGCTACTGGGCTTACTCTGACACAGAGCTTGTTGACCTTGCCCAGCACTTCAGAAACTTCAACATCCCTATAGATGTCATGATCATAGACATGGACTGGCACGAGACCTACAGCCACTACAAGAGGCGTGCAAAGGGCGAACCGCATGAGAAGGACGAATCCGGATACAACATGGGATGGACAGGCTATACCTGGAACAGGAAGCTCTTCCCTAGTCCGGAGAACTGCCTTGAGGACCTTCATTCCTTCGGGGTGAAGACCGCGCTCAACCTGCACCCTGCTTCAGGCCTCCAGACCTTCGAGGAGCCGTACGAGCGCTTCCGCGAGGACTACCTGTCAAGGACAAATGCCTATGACGGCCCTAAGGACTACAAGAAAGCAGACGGCAGCGACGCCTACATTCCTTTCAGAATTGACCAGGAGGCCTGGGCCGATGCCTATTTCAACTCCGTGCTCAACCCTATGGAGAACTACGGTGTGGATTTCTGGTGGCTCGACTGGCAGCAGAAAAAGACAAGCAACTATGTAAAGGACCTCAGCAACACATATTGGCTTAACTACACCTTCTTCAACGACATGGCCCGCAGAAGCGCCAAGCTTGGGGACAAGGGAGAGCGCCCTATGATCTACCACCGCTGGGGCGGAATAGGAAGCCACAGATATCAGCTCGGCTTTTCCGGAGACACACACACAACATGGAAGGTACTCCAGGCAATACCTGACTTCACCGCCACCGCATCCAACGTATGCTATGGCTACTGGGGCCACGACATAGGCGGTCACTACCGCCCCGGATACATGAAGAGCATACATCCTGAGCTCTACCTCAGATGGCTGCAGAGCGGTGTGTTCACCCCTATCTTCAAGACACACTCCACAAGGGCCAGCGAGCTCGAGAAGCGCTTCTGGGTATTCCCTGACAAGTTTGACGCCATGAGGGATGCAATCAAGCTGCGCTACGCCCTCAGCCCGTACATCTACAACGCTGCACGTCAGGCATATGACACCGGCATCTGCATGTGCCGTCCGCTTTACTACTACTTACCTGAGACGGACAAGGCTTACTCCGAGAAAGAGGAGTTCTTCTTCGGCGACGATATCCTTGCAACCGTGGTATGCCAACCTGTGGACTCTCTGGCAGGGCTCTCCCCTCGCCACATGTGGTTCCCTCAGGGATCAGACTGGTTCGACATGGTTTCAGGAAAGCTCTTCCAGGGCGGCAGCGAGGCTGAACTCAGCTACACCCTCAGCGAGAACCCTTGGTACGCAAGGTCGGGAGCCGTGATCCCAATGGCTGGCGACAGCATACGCAATCTCCAGGAGGAGAACAACGAGTTCGTATTCCAGGTAATCCCAGGCGAAGGCAGCTTCAGCACAAGACTTTATGAGGACGACGGAAAGAGCTCCGCATATGACAGCAATTACGCAACAACCGATATAGAGAAGAACTACGACGGCAAGCTCCTCACCCTCTGCATCAAGGGAAGAAAAGGCTCTTTCAAGGGATGCAAGGACAGCAGGAAGTTCAGCGTTGTTGTGAACGGAGCATGCGCACCTTCACGTGTAAGCGTGAACGGAACGGAGATCCCTTACCGCCGCAGCCTCAAGGCAGATGCACCACGCTGGAAATATGACGGAAAGAATCTCAACATAGTGATAGAGCTTGGTGAGTTCCCTGCAACGGAGGATGTGGTCCTCGAGTGCGAGACCTCGTTCGACTTCGTGAACGGAGAGCGGGGACTTCTTACAAGGCTCGAGTCCCTCACCGCCGAGTCCAAGCTCGTTTACATGGACGAGGCCCACAGAGACGTAGGTCCTGTCATGAGCTACTGCAACGGCTGTGCAAGCGCCATCACAGAAAGCCCGTTCAAGGCCAAGGAACTCATAGATTCAATCGATCTCGATGCCCTCAGAGAGGAGATGCAGGTCAACTTCGTACCTGAGAGGTTCATTTTCAAGACAGCAAATCTTACAGGTTTCAAAATCAAATAACATACTTCTATTATAATGGAAAATCTTTTTGATCTCAAAGGAAAGGTAGCGGTAATGACAGGCGCATGCGGCGTCCTCGGCGCTACCATCGTAAAGTATTTCGCAGCCCAGGGTTGCAAGATGGTTCTTCTTGATCTCGAGCGTGCAGCGGAAATCGGAGGCAAGATAGTTGAAGAAATCAAGGCAGAAGGCGGTGAGGCCATGTTCCTCCCTACCAACGTTCTTGAGGAAGAGGTTCTCGAGCAGAACCGCCAGGACATCATGAAGGCCTATGGCCGCATCGATATCCTTCTCAATGCAGCCGGTGGAAACATGGGCCCTGCAAACGTACAGCCGGATCAGACCATCTTCGATATGGACATCAACGCAATGAAGAAGGTAAACGAACTGAACGTATTCGGAACTGTGATCCCTACAAAGGTATTTGCAAAGTCTATGATAGAGAACAAGAAGGGATCAATCATCAACTTCTGCTCAATGTCTTCATTCCGTCCTCTTACCCGCGTGGCAGGTTACGGTATTGCAAAGGCCGGTATGGCAAGCTGGACACAGTGGCTCGCAGGAGAGCTTGCCATCAAGTTCGGTGAGGGTCTCCGCGTGAACGCAATCGCCCCTGGTTTCCTTCTCACAAACCAGAACCGCAGCCTCCTCACAAACCCTGACGGAAGCCTCACAGAGCGCTCTCATCAGATACTCGCACACACTCCATTCGGACGTTTCCTTGAGCCGGACGAGCTCGTGGGTGCGCTTCACTACCTTGCTTCAGACGCATCAAAGGGCGTTACCGGAACAGTGGCAGTAGTAGACGGTGGTTTCAACTCATTCAGCATCTAAGATATGTACCTGATGAAACAAAGCTGGAGATGGTACGGTCCAAATGACCCTGTCTCCCTCGACAATATCCGCCAGGCCGGCGTCACAGACATCGTGTCCGCACTTCATCACGTCCCTAACGGAGAGGTATGGACAGTGGAGGAAATCAAGAAGCGTCAGGCCCAGTGTGCAGAGAAAGGCCTCGTATGGAGCGTAGTGGAGTCTGTTCCTGTTCACGAGCACATCAAGACCCGTGAAGGCGAGTACATGAAGTACATCGAGAACTACAAGCAGAGCATACGCAACCTCGCTGAATGCGGCATCAAGGTCATCACATACAACTTCATGCCTGTGCTTGACTGGACCCGCACCAACCTCTTCTACGAGATGCCGGACGGCAGCCGCGCACTCCGTTTCGAGCGTGCTGCATTCCTCGCATTCGACCTCTTCATCCTCAAGCGCCCGGGCGCAGAGAAGGAGTACAGTGCAGAGGACATCGCAAAGGCAAAGGCTCGTTACGAGAAGATGGATGAGGCTGAGATCCAGCTCATCACCCGCAATATGATCGCAGGACTCCCTGGCTCGGAGGAGAGCTTCACTCTCGACCAGTTCCAGGCAGCACTCGACCGCTACAAGGGCATCGACGCCGAGCAGCTCCGCGCAAACCTCATCTTCTTCCTCCAGCAGGTATGCCCTGTATGCGATGAAGTAGGCTCACGCATGGTCATCCACCCGGACGACCCACCATACCCTATCCTCGGCCTTCCACGCATCCTCAGCACCGCAGAGGACTTCCGCAAGCTCATAGCAGCCGTCCCTAACCCATCCAACGGACTCAACCTCTGCACCGGTTCATTCGGCGTAAGGGCAGACAACGACTGTCCTGCGATGATGCGCGAGTTCGGCGACAGAGTTGACTTCGTTCACCTCCGCGCAACAAAGCGCGACGAGGAAGGCAACTTCTACGAGGCAAACCTCCTCGAGGGAGACGTTCCTGTCTACGAGATGATGAAGGCAGTACTCGAGGTTGAGCAGAAGCGCCAGTTCCGCATCTATCTGCGTCCGGACCACGGACATCAGATGTGCGACGACCTGAACCGCAAGTCCAACCCTGGCTACAGCTGCTACGGCCGCCTCCGCTCCCTCGCAGAGCTCCGCGGTATCGAGCACGCAATCGCAAAGTCTATGGAATAATCCATTTCCTGCAATAAAGAAGAACGGCGACCGATATCTTATCGATCGCCGTTTTCCTTAGAATTTCAGAGTCATTCCACGCATCAGCTCGTCATATTTGACGAAGCGTCTGTCGTTGGTATTGCCACCTATGATGCGCAGGTCATTTCCGTTCTCAAGATGAACTGTAGCCTCAGGGAAGAGTGGCTGGCCAAGGGCGTATTCGCCGCTTACAGGGCATACAGGATAGAATCCGAGGGCGCTGAAAACATACCAGGCAGAGGTCTGTCCGTTATCCTCATCGCCGCAATATCCGTCAGGGGTGCAGCTGTACATGCGGTTCATGACGTCGAGGACGTGCTTGCGGCAGCTCTGCTGATCGCCTATATAGTTATACAGATAGATCATGTGCTGGATAGGCTGGT
>JAGHUW010000037.1 GCA_018064625.1 Candidatus Cryptobacteroides equifaecalis
TCCGGGATTCCGTTCTGGAGGGTGACTATCACGCCGTCGTCAGCCAGGAAACCTTTCAGCATGGTGACTACTGATGCATTGTCCAACTGTTTGGTCATCAGGAAAATGATGTCGTAGGTTCCGGACATTTCCGCAGGGGTGTATGCCTCTACCTTCTGGGTGAAGCTCACGGTTCCGCAGACTGTTGCCCCCTTTGTCTGGAGCGCTTCAACGTGCGCTTTGTTGCGGTTGATAAGTTCAATCTTTCCGCCTTTGCGGCTGATGTAGGCACCGAGTATTGTGCCGAGCGATCCCGCTCCATAAATTGCTGCTCTCATATCAGTTTTGGTTTAGTTTACACTTCTGTCCAGTGGATGCGTGTCCCGGAGCGTTCCATGCCGCGGAACCAGGTCATCTGTCTTTTTGCGAACTGGTGTATGGCGATTGCCAGTTGTTCGCGCATCTGCGCGTAGCTCAGTTCTCCCTTTATATATAATGTGACGAATTTGTATTCGAGGCCGTATGAGATAAGGGTCTCTGCAGGGACTCCGGCGTCCAGCAGCCCGCGGATTTCGTCCACCATTCCCTCCTGAAGGCGCGCGTCAAGGCGCCGGTCTATCCTCTCGTTCCTGACTTCTCTTGTTACCAGCGTGCCGATGAAGTAGGTGCTTGCGGGCAAAGCCTTGGCGGGACCAAGCCCTTTGCTCCCGTTCGTAAGGTCCAAGGTCGCTTCTGAGTCAGGCCCGGGGGCGGAGAGGGGGCGGGAGCTGCGGAAGTCGTAGGCCGAGGTGACGGCGCGGATGTAGAGGCCGGTGCCGCCGCAGAGGATGGGGATGCAGCCGCGGCTGCGTATGTCCTGCCATGCGGCGCTGAAGTCCTGCTGGAACTGGAAGACGTTGTACTGGCTTCCGGCGTCGGCAATGTCTATGAGGTGATAGGGGATGCCGCAGTAGTCGGCCAGATCCTTGCCTGTGCCTATGTCCATGCCGCGATAAACCTGACGCGAGTCGGCCGAGATTATCTCGCAGCTGCGCCCGCACGCTGCCTCAAGCCCGCGCGCCAGCCTCACGGCGTATTTCGTCTTTCCCGAGGCTGTGGGCCCCAGGACGCAGATGAGGTCTATGCTGCCGTTGAGGTATTCCTTTGCGAGGGCTTCCGCGTCTATGTGTTCCGCTGGCGGAAGCTCTGCCATTATTGGTCGGCTCTGTCTGTGCATGGCGTTATTCGCGCTCCATCTCGCGTCTGATGTCCTTTTCCTTTATGGTGGCACGCTTGTCGTACTCCTTCTTTCCCTTTGCCAGGGCTATGCGGAGCTTGGCGTATCCTTTTTCGGAGATGTACATCCTCACTGCAATGATGGTGAGTCCCTTGGTCTTGACTGCCTGGGAGAGGTGGCGCAGTTCCTTTTTCGTAAGCAGGAGCTTGCGGTCCCTTCCCGGCTCGTGGCTGGACCATGCGGATGCCCAGAAGTAGGTGGCGATGTTCATACCCTTCACATACAGCTCGCCTTCATGGAAGTAGCAGTAGGAGTCCTGCAGGGATGCCTTTCCCGCGCGGAGACTCTTGATCTCCGTGCCCACGAGGACTATGCCGGCGTCGTAGGTCTCGAGGAACTCGTAGTCGTAGCTGGCCCTCTTGTTGTTGATCTGTACTTTGCTCTGAAGCTTTGCCATATGTGCAAAGGTAGCAAAAATTATAGATTGAAGCTCTTCCTGATGCAGTCCACCGCGTCAAGAAGTTCCCAGCCGAAGAACTGGATGCCGTCCTTGACGTAAGGCTCGCGGCCCATGTGGCCGTAGGCTGCCGTAGGCTCGAAGATAGGATTCTTCAGGCCGAAGCGTGCGACGATGGCTGCAGGGCGCAGGTCGAAGAGCTCCTTCACTTTTTCTGCGATGGCCGCGTCGCTCTCCTGCACGTGGGATGAGCCGTAGGTGTCAACGAATACGCTCACAGGTTCGCTCACGCCGATTGCGTATGCAAGCTGGACGAGGATTTCGTCCGCAACGCCTGCTGCGACGAGGTTCTTGGCGATGTGGCGGGCTGCGTATGCCGCTGAGCGGTCAACCTTGGATGAATCCTTTCCGGAGAATGCGCCGCCGCCGTGTGCGCCACGTCCGCCGTAGGTGTCCACGATGATCTTGCGTCCGGTGAGTCCGGTGTCTCCCGCAGGACCGCCGAGCACGAACTTGCCGGTAGGGTTGACGAGGAGTCTCTCGCCGCCGTCGAAGAGTTTTGCTGTCTGCTCAGGCAGTGAGGCGATGAGGCGGGGGAGGACGATGTTCTTCACGTCGGCCTCTATGCGCGCGTGCATATTTTCATCTGTATCGAACTCGTCGTGCTGGGTAGAGACCACGATGGTGTGGACGCGTACCGGTCTGTGCTTTGCGGAGAACTCCACGGAGAACTGAGACTTGGCATCCGGGCGGAGGTAAGGCATCAGCTCAGGCTCGTTGTGGCGTATGTCGGCAAGTATCTGCAGGAGCTTGTGGGAGAGGCTGAGGGCGAGAGGCATGTAGTCCTCGGTGTCTATGCTGGCGTAGCCGAACATCATTCCCTGGTCTCCGGCACCCTGCTCCATCTCGCTTCCGCGCACTACGCCGCGGCCTATGTCAGGGCTCTGCTCGTGGATCTTGATGATGGTCTCGCAGGTGGCCGCGTCGAAGCCGTATTCCGGCTTGTTGTAGCCTATGCGCTCGATGGTGCGGCGTATCACCGCGTCGATGTCCGGGCGCTCGCCTCTGGCAGTGATCTCTCCGGCTACCATAACGGTGTCCGTGGTGCAGAAAGTCTCGCAGGCAACCTTCGCCTGAGGGTCGCGTCTGAGGTATTCGTCAAGGATTGCGTCTGAAATCTGGTCGGCCACTTTGTCCGGGTGGCCTTCGGAGACTGACTCCGATGTAAAGATATAGTTCATAATTTTAGCATTTTTTAGACGAGGTTGCAAGCATTCAAATCTTTCCTCGTATGTTTAAGGTTTGCAAAGGTATGGTAAAAAAGTTAATAAAAAAAATAAAAAAGTATTGTGAGGTCTATTTCCGTGAACTATCTTTGCACTTTGATTTGAAATAGGTGTAAAATCATTATTTCTAACATTTTATATTATTTTATGAGTAAAACTATCAAAAGTTTGTTGCTGAGCCTTTCAGCACTGCTTATTGCTGCGTCAGCCTTCGCACAGGTTACGACAGCATCAATCGCAGGTAAGGTTGTGGATGCCTCGGGAGAGGCACTCCCAGGCGTAGCTGTAGTAGCAGTACACGCCCCTTCCGGTACACAGTACTACTCTGTTACCAATGCAGATGGTCGTTATGCCATTCATGGTATGCGTCCAGGTGGACCTTACGAGGTCTCAACTTCCCTTCTCGGCTTTGAGCCGGTGAAGATTTCCGGACTCTCCCTCAATCTTGGTGAGACTGCCAACGTATCCCCTGTCCTCAAGGAGTCTTCAGAGCTCCTCAGTGAGGTTGTTGTAACCGCAGAGGGTGGTGTTGACGCTACCAAGACAGGTGCTGCACAGTCTTTCAACAGCCGTCAGATCGCAGAGATGCCTTCCATTACACGTGGTATAGCTGACGTTGCAAGAATGAATCCGTTCATCAGAACAGACAATAGCGGAGCAATGACCTTTGCAGGTGCAAACAACCGCTACAACAGCTTCCAGATTGACGGTGCAATGAACAATGACGTGTTCGGTCTTACCTCTAACGGATCCAATGGTGGACAGGCTGGTACCCAGCCGGTATCAATGGAGACCATCGAGCAGGTTCAGGTCAACATCGCTCCATTCGACGTTCGCCAGTCAGGTTTCACAGGAGGTTCCATCAACGCTATCACAAAGTCTGGTACCAACAAATTCCATGGCTCTGTTTACGGCTTCGGTAACAATCAGGCTCTTTATGGACCAAAGCGTTATGCTGAAGGCGGAAGCATTTATGAGAAGGCTATGAGCCAGCAGCTCCAGTATCAGGCTGGTCTTACCGTAGGTGGTCCAATCATCAAGGACAAGCTCTTCTTCTTCGCAAGCTACGAGAAGTCCAGCAACACTTATCCAAACAACTACGGACTCGGTTCAGAGGCTTCAAAGGTTGACGCTAAAGTTGCCCAGGAAGTTTATGACTGGGTAGTTGCAGAGGCTAAGAAGCAGGGTACACAGTACACAGGAGCCCTTCCTACAGATTCAGATGTTTACACCAAGTCAGACAAGGCAACAGCCAAGATTGACTGGAACATCAACGATGCAAACAAGCTCGCTGTACGCTGGAGTCTCGTTTCTGCAAAGCAGCTCAACTCTGTAAGTACTGCAACTTATCTTGATGCAACTGATTATTCATACGACTTCGTTTCCAATACAAACAGTTTCGTAGCTGAGCTTCAGAGCCGTATTTCTGACAATGTGAGCAATGAGCTTCGTGGTTCTTACGTACGTGTACGTGACCAGCGCAAGCCTCTCGGTGATGCCTTCCCGATGATTCAGGTAGGTGGAGTAGGTGGTGGTACCCTCTGTCTCGGTAACGAGCGTTCTTCAGAGGCAAACCGTCTCGATCAGGACATCTTCACACTTACAGATAACCTTACTATCTATGCTGGAAGTCACACTGTGACAGTAGGTACTCACAACGAGTTCTACAAGTTCACAAACCTTTTCATCCAGGATAAGTATGGTACCTACTATTTCGATTCACCAGCAGATCTCTATGCCGGAAACATCAAGCAGTACCGTATCGGTCATGCAAATGTAGCCGTTACAGGCAATGAGAACTGGGAGCCTACATTCAAGGCTGCTCAGGTAGGTTTCTATGCTCAGGACAAGTGGGATATCGCAGATAACTTCGACCTTACATACGGTGTTCGTGTCGACGTTCCTATCTTCATTGACAAGCCAACTGAGAACGTTCCTTTCACAGGATCTGATGTTGCTAAGAAGTGGGATGTAGCTACCAACAGGACAGCATCTTCTGCACCACTCGTTTCCCCTCGTCTCGGATTCCGCTGGGATCTTGCAAACAATGGCAAGGCAATTCTCCGTGGTGGTGCCGGTGTATTCACAGGACGTATTCCATTCGTTTGGTTCTCCAACAACTTCTCGAATACCGGTGTGCAGCTTACATCGATCAACTCACAGAGTTTCGCTCCTCAGAAGGCCGGCTGTACTCTTATCCTCGATCCTACAAAGCAGGGTGCAAATGAGTCTAAGCTCACTGCCGGTGGTTCACAGACAATCAATGTTGTAGACCCTAAGTTCCACCTTGCTCAGAACCTCCGCCTCGACCTTGGATTTGACTTCAAGCTCCTCGGTATAGACTGGACACTCGAAGGTGTTTACTCAAAGACTCTCAACGACGTAGCTTATAAGCAGCTTGCTTATGAGACCAATGGAAAGACTTTGGGTGCTACCTATCCTGCTCTGTCATTCGACAACCGTCCTATGTTCAGCAAGGTTACCAACGGTACTCCGTTTGCAAACATCTACATGCTTACAAACACTCCTACCAGCCTTGACGTCATGGGCGAGCCATACTCACTCAACCTCATGGCTCAGGCTAAGAAGTCATTCCCATTCGGTCTTGACCTCAATGCATCTTATACCTACACAAGGTCAAAGTCAAGATTCAACGGAACATCTTCTGTTGCTCAGTCTAACTTTGCTTATAACTACACACACGGAGATTCCAACAATCCTGAGCTTTCATACTCAGCATTCAACATCCCTCACCAGATCAAGGCTTCCGTATCATACCATGTAGATTACGCAAAGCATTGGACAACAACCGTGGGAGCTGTTTACATCGGAACATCAGGCGCTGCTTATAGTGTTTACTACAACGGTGACCTCAATGGTGATTCATCAAACGGTAATGACCTCATGTTCATCCCTACCGATTCACAGATCGACGCAATGCTTGCTGCTGGCGCATTCAAGGCAGGTTCAGGCAACAATGCCAAGTACACTCCTGAGGTTCAGGCAGCCAACATGAAGAAGTGGCTCGGTTCAGCTCAGTACATGAAGGATCACAGAGGACAGTACTTCGATCGTTATGCAGACAACCTCCCATTCGAGCATCATATCGATGTTCACTTCGGTCAGAAGTTCAGCTTCAACGTGGGCAAGCAGGTACACAGCGTAGAGCTTACCTTCGATATCATCAACTTCGCGAATATGCTCAACCCTAAGTGGGGAAGAAGCTATGGCATGGGTATCAACTCATACTACAACCCTGTATCATATAGCGGAAACGGTCAGTTCCAGTTCCTCCAGTCTGATACATACAGCATGTTCACCGTTTCTGATATTCTCTCACGCTGGAGAGGTCAGGTTGGTCTTAAGTACGCTTTCTAATCAGGTGAATTCTTGATAGATAATTCAGAGTCGGTTGTTTTGGCAACCGACTCTTTTTTGTATATTTGTTTCCATGAAACGTTTCATCTCATTCCTGGCTTCAATGCTGGTTCTTTGCGCGTGCGATACGCACAGGAACAATTATACCGTAATCATTTCCCTGGATGCTTTCAGGTGGGATTATCCTGAAAGTTTCGACACCCCTTGGCTGGATACCCTTGCGACCCGTGGCGTGTCCTCGACCATGCTTCCGTCCTATCCGGCATCCACTTTCCCAAACCACTATACGCTCGCTACCGGTCTGGTTCCAGACCATAACGGCATTGTGAACAACAGTTTCTGGGATGTTGAGAATGGGGTGATGTACAGCATGGGAGATTCGCTCACAAGAAACAATCCTGACTACTATAAGGGAGAGCCTATCTGGACAACCGCTGAAAGGCAGGGAGTAAGAACGGCCAATATCTACTGGGTGGGTTCTGACATACCTGTAAAAGGATCTTTCCCTTCCATTTATTATAAGTGGGAGGTTCCTCAGCGCCTTACCTACCCTGAGAGGGCGGATGAGGTTGTCCGCCTGCTGTCCCTTCCGGAAGATGAAAGGCCTCGTCTGGTCATGTGTTACTTCGATGAGCCGGATATGACAAGCCATCACTTTGGTCCTCTCAGCAGTGAGGTGGGGGAGATGGTTCACTATCTGGACAGTCTTGTTGGTGTGATCTACAGGGGAGTGGAGGCCCTTCCTTACAGAGACAAAGTCAATATCATAGTCACGGCAGACCATGGAATGGCAGAGCTCAGCCCTGATCGATTTGTCTGCATGGATGATTATCTGAAAGAGGAATGGTGCGAGCATGTAATAGGGACCAATCCGACCAGTATTTTCAGCAAGCCTGGCTGCAGGGACTCTATACTTACGGCTCTTTCCGGCATAGAACACATTTCCGTATGGAAGAAGGAAGATATCCCTGCGGAGTTGGTATATGGCTCCAGTGACCGTATTGGAGATATAATCGTTGCCCCTGATACGGGATGGCAGTTTGCCCATACCCTCAGGAATGCAAAGGGAGCTCATGGTTATTCTCCTCTTGATTCAGACATGCAGGTTGCCTTTGTGGCCGCGGGCCCTGACTTCAAGCATGGTTTCGTGAACTCGGACAAATTCGTCAATGTGGACATATATCCTCTTCTTGCTTATCTTCTCGGTGTGAAGCCAGAGGATACTGATGGAGATTTCAATAGGGTCAAACCTTTATTGAGGTAGTCCTTTGGGTCCTTATCTTGTGAAGATTACGTGATGATTTCCGAAAGGCCGGGTGAGCATGTAATCGGACAGAGGAGAGTGCTGCTCAACCACTATCTGGGTGCGGCAGAGGTTGTCTTCATAACGGTTCTCGACTATGCTCACAGGTTCGTGGACATAGTTCTCCAAATCAGCGCTGAGTTTCAGAATATGGGCTGCTCGGATAAGCGGCAGTTCTCCGTGGATGCCCACGCCTATGCCTGATTCAAAGTGGGTATCGTAGCAATATGATTCGGTCATGTTAAGCGGAACGGTGCAGTGAGCGAACAGCAGCTTGTCTCCGTTTACGCGGCTGAGGTTGACCTGGAATCCGGACTGCCCGTAAAGTTCACGGCCGACAGCCATGGAAAGCATTGCCGGGACATCTCCCTCGCATGTGGCCACATACCCCTGCGAGTTCAGAAGGGCAAGAGCGAGACATCCAGTGTTGCCGACTGACGTCAGCAGGTCGAAGCAGCGTATGGTCAGACCGTCCAGCTCGTATTTTTCCACCAGTTTCTTTGCAGCACCGTAAACATTTACCGCGGTGTTGAAGTGTTCCTCCGTGATAGGACGCCCATATTTAGGTGAATTGAGTGCCTTGAGTTCTTTTGGGGCAGCTGTACCCCCAACTTTGATAAGGGAGACCATCTCGTCCATCGGGATGTCGATTATCTCGCATCCGAGTACCTGTCTGGCCTTGGCATAGTCCACGTTGCTGCTTATGAGCCAGTCTGAAGGTTTTCCTATCACAGCGTATCGTTTTCCGTCGAGTATGCCCTGGTGGTCAAAAGGACGTACGATGCTTCCGGAGTCTGTTCTGTCCATGGCTCTGAGTCCTTCCGCTATGCATTCCGCATTTCCGTGGAGTATTTTCCCGCTGAAACCATTCATGTTGAGGTAAGACAGTATCTCCATGCTGGCTGCAAGCGAATTGCTCTTGCCTGAAGTGAGCAATCTGACCGGTTTTTCTCCAGGGATAGTCAGTTCTCCGTCTTTCTCGAAAATCTTGCGGAAAATTCCCTCTGTTCCACCGGTGCGCACGTAGATGACGCTGTCATCGGTGGAGTATTTATCGTAATCGTTGCAGAGTTCGAATTTAGAGCCTATTGCGGACTCGATGCCTTTGATGAATTCGCCGGAAACGGTATTGACCGCAGTCTGGTCGTGGAGTTCGGATGTCAAGTGGAAAAGTTTCATGATGCAAATATAGTTAAAACAACGTTAGTTTGTACGGAGGCTATTATCGTATGGTTATTTTTTGTACATTTGCTGATGCAGCTGATTATGGATTTGCAAATATTATGAACTGATCTTTAAAAGAATGAAAATCAAGTATATCATCATATTATCGGCTCTCGCTGTGGCATTTGCGGCGGCTTCGTTATGGGTATTCCTCTCTGGTGGCAAAAACGCAAAGGCGGTCAAGACTAAGTTCAGACTGGGTGGCTTGATGCTCACAGTTTCAGGCATGTTGTCGCTGACCAGCTGTGAGGGTGGACTTGGTGGTGAAGTCATGTGTTACGATCCCGCACTTCCTCAGTTTGTCCAGTTCTCTGCGCTTGATAAATCAGGAATAGTAAAGGTTGGCGACCCTATAGGCGTCACAATCAAGGACAGTCCATACAAGTCCCACTCATACAAGTTGCTTGTCAAAGGAGTAGATGTCATTCAGTCTGGAGAACTTGGCGATGGAGATGGCTCATTCCAGATTACTATTGAGCCAACGGATTACAGAGGCGATGTCATACTTAACATCTATGGCATCGAAGAGGGAAAAGAATTCGGTATAGGTGCGTATCTTCTTCATCTTGAATAATGGGCGAGAAACTGAATCTTGGTCATCTTGTCTTTGAACTCACGGAGGCATGCAACCAGAATTGCCGTTTCTGCTATAATCATTGGCGCCCGGATGGCAGTCTTCCGGCCGATGACCGGTTAGCAGCGCGGACTCTTAAGCGCCTTCTGAAACAGGCAGCAATAGGCAGCATATCTTTCTCTGGAGGAGAGCCAAGCTTATTGAAGAATGTCCACGACCTTGCGCTCAAGTGCAGGTTTAAGGGATGTGGTGTCAATGTACTGACCAATGGGACATTGGTTTCTGATGACGACATAGCCATCTTCAAAAGCATAGGAATCAACGCTCTCCAGATTCCTCTTCTCAGCAGTGATCCTGCTGTTCATGATTACCTCACCGGTCTTGCCGGCTCATGGGAAAAGGCTTGCCATACAATACGCACAGCGATCAGTGTACTTGGCCCAGAGCATTATGCAGCTGTGCTTATAGTGACAGCCAAGAATCTTGACGGGATTGCCGAGACATTGAACCTGTACCAGAAAATGGGAGTCAAGACGGTCATGGTAAACCGCTTCAACCTTGGCGGGAACGGTCTCATGAATCGTGATGAGCTCAGTCTCTCAAGAAAAGAACTCTGTTCGGCATTCAAAATTATCAGTGATTTCTCTCTTTGTAATCCGGAAATGGCGTTTGTGAGCGGTGTCTGTACTCCTGTCTGCCTTATGGACCCTTTGGATTTCCCTGGAATCCGATTCACCAGCTGCAGCACAGATATAAAAAACAGGCCTGTCACTGTTTCTTTTAAGGGGGATGTTCGATTCTGCAACCATTCTCCTTTCGTGCTGGGAAACATTTGGGAAAAGGATATCCGTGAGATTCTGGAGAACAGGTCGGTCATGGAACGGTATTCAAGTGTTCCCATTGAATGCAACGGATGTAAACTTTTTGCCCGCTGCAAAGGAGGCTGCCGAGCAGCTTCCGAGCAGGTCTATGGAACCTTTGACAGAATCGATCCCATAATAGAAGGGTAGCTTCTCATAAATACATGGAAAATAAAACGTGAACTGATCGGAAACGGTCATCTTTTTTTGTATATTTGTTTTCATGTATAAGTACGCCCAGTTCATAATAGTTCTGCTTCTTGCTTTCCAGCTTGAGTTATCAGCGACAGTTCCCCCAAAATACCATGTGATAGGTTTCTATAACGTGGAAAATCTTTTTGATACAGTTCACGACGAGGGCAAGAATGACAGCCAGTATCTGCCGGACGGGCAGAATCAGTGGACCCCGGACAAGTATGCCAAGAAACTCCGCAACATAGCCCGCGTCATCAATGCAATGGCTGCGGAGAATGGCCAGTATCATTCCATTCTCGGTCTTGCAGAGGTTGAGAACGGAAAGGTCCTGCAGGATCTTGTGAGCCTGGACGAGCTTTCCCAGGCAGGTTTCTCTTTCATTCACAGGGAAAGTCCGGATCCCAGAGGAATAGATGTGGCCCTGCTTTACAGACCGGACTGCTTCAAGCCGATAGAGACCGTGGCCATTCCGTTCAAGTACGATGTGGATGGCAAGAAGTATGACAGGACACGTGACATACTCATGGTACGCGGCAAACTCATGGGCGAAATGTTCGCCTTCTTTGTGGCCCACCTGCCTTCACGTCTTGGCAACAAGGGTGAGGACCTGCGCTGCTGGGGAGCGGAGCTCATTTACAAAAATTCGAAGGAACTCGAGAGAAAATATCCCGGTATCAAGATAGTGGTAATGGGAGACATGAACGACAACCCTACGGACCTGAGCATGACAAAATGCATCCATGCGGTCGAGGATATCTCCGAGGTGGGCAGGGGGCAGTTCTTCTCTCCGTTCATTTCCATGTTCAAGGACGGATACGGAACATCGGAATACAAAGGCTCATGGAATATCTTCGACATAACCATGGTTAACAGGAGGCTCTGCGGCAAGGGCTGCGGCTACTCGATACGTAAAAGTGACGACGTCCACTACGGCTATGTGTTCAAGAAGCCTTTCATGACACAGCAGAGCGGCCAGTACAAGGGAACTCCGTTCAGAACTTTCTCCAAAAATGAATTCATAAACGGGTATTCAGACCATTACCCAACGTATATTGTTATAGGAAAATGAAAAAGATCAGTACAATCATCGCAATTGCAATCGCCATGACAGCTTGCACCAGGACAAATCCTTTCCTTACCGAGTGGGACACACCCTACGGAATCCCTCCGTATGACAAGATAAAGACCGCTGACTACATCCCTGCCATCAAGGCCGGCATAGAGCAGCAGGCAGCCGAGATAGATGCGATAGTCGCCAATCCCGAGGCTCCTAGCTTCGAGAACACGGTTCTCCCTTATGAACTTTCCGGAAGCATCCTTTCCAAGGTGCAGGGCGTTCTTTTCAATGTTTCCGAGACAGACTCCACCCCGGAACTGGACGCTGCCGTGGAGGAGGCTCTGCCGCTTCTGAGCGAGCACTCCAGCAACATCTCCTTCAACAAGGGGCTGTACCAGCGCATCGCAGCCCTTTACAACGGCGACCAGTCTGCATTCACCACGGAGCAGAAGACAGTGCTGAAGAAAATCTATGACAGCTTCGAGCGCAACGGAATAGGTCTGCCCGAGGAGGCTCAGGCAGAGCTTCGCGAGATCAACTCGGCCCTGGCCAGCAAGACCCAGAAGATAGGCAACAACATTCTGGCCGAGTCCAACGCCTTCAGGGAGAAGTTCGGCTTCAGCGTTTCAGAGTATTCGGACCGAATGACAAGCACCGAGGACCGCGAGCTGCGCAAGGCCTACTTCGAGGCTTACTCCATGCGCGGAAACAACGGCAACGACAATGACAACAAGCAGCTCATTCTCGAGGTGATGGACCTGCGCATACGCAAGGCGAAGATTCTTGGCTTCAACACTCCTGCCGATTATGAACTTTCCACCAAGATGGCCCATGACCCACAGACAGTGGATGCCTTCCTTTCAGACATCATGACTGCGGCTGTTGCCAAGGCCAAGGAGGAAATCAAGGATATGGAGGCCATTTCGGGCTTCAAGATCGAGCCTTGGGACTGGTGGTACTACGCGGAGAAGGTGCGCAAGGCCAAGTATGACCTTGACGAGAGCCTTACCAGGCCTTATTTCCACGTTGACAACGTGGAGAAGGGCATATTCACAGCAGCCAAGACACTCTACGGTGTGAACATGGAGCCTCTCGAGGGCGTCCCTTCATACAACCCTTCAGTCGTTAAGACATATAAGGTTACCGCTGATGACGGTTCCCTCATAGGAATCTACACCACGGACTGGCATCCGCGTTCAAGCAAGCGCGGCGGTGCGTGGATGAACAACATACGCGATCAGTATCACGATGCCGAGGGCAACGACGTCCGCCCTATCATCTGCAATGTGGGCAACCTTCCGGAGTATCTCAGCGTGGATGATGTTCAGACCGTATTCCATGAGTTCGGACACGCACTTCACGGACTTCTTTCCAAGTGCAGCTATCCTTCAGTGAGCGGTACCAGCGTGACCCGCGACTTTGTGGAGACCTTCTCTCAGTTCAACGAGAACTGGGCGTTCCAGCCTGAGCTTCTCTGCCAGTATGCGGTGAACGCCGAGGGAGAGGTTATTCCGGAGGAACTTGTGGCCAAGATCATCAGTGCCCTCAAGTTCAACCAGGGATTCATGACCACGGAGCTCTGCGCAGCATCCATCCTGGATATGAAATGGCATGAGCTTTCAAGCGTGGAAGGTGTTGATATAGAGAGCTTTGAGAAGAAGGTCTGTGATGAGATGGGGCTCATTGGAGAGATCATCCCTCGCTACCGCACAACCTACTTCAACCACATCTTCTCCAGCGGTTACAATGCCGGTTACTACGGCTACCTCTGGGCCGAGGTTCTGGACAAGGACGCATTCAGCATCTTCGAGGCTTCCGAGGGTGGCCCTTGGAACCTTGAACTCGCAAAGAAATTCAAGGAGACCTTCCTTGAGAAGGGTGGATCCGAGGATGCCATGACACTTTATGTTTCGTTTGCCGGCCGCAAGCCGGATACCGCTGCGATGCTTCGCGCACGCGGCCTCAAGTAGTTTATGAAAAGATTTATTACATCAGCTCTCCTCCTTCTCCTGACCCTGCTGGCATCTGCCGGTGTGGTGGACAGGAAAGAGGCGCAGCGCATTGCCGGCAGCTTCTTCGGAGGCGGTGCGGCCCTTTCTCAGGGCAAGGAGCTTGTTCTTGAGAAGGAGGGTTTCGGCTCGGGCCGATTCAAGATTTTCAGCTCCAATCAGGCCGTCAGGATGGCAAGTTCCGTCATGGCGCCTCAGCCAAGTTATTTCATCTTCAACCGCCCGGGTGGAGGCTGGGTGATCGTTGCCGGAGAGGACAGCGTCACCCCTATCCTTGCCTATTCCGATATGGGCGCATTCGACTCTTCGCTGATGCCGGACAACCTGCAGTGGTGGTTGGATATGCTTGACGCCGGGATTCAGGTAGACAGGGCAAACTCTGCCGCCAGCCTTCCAAGGACTTCTGGCGTGAGGATGGGACAGGCAGTGGTCTCTCTCACGACTGCTTCCTGGGACCAGGGGGCCCCATACTATAACGAGTGTCCTATGAAGGGTGGAAGAAGATGTGTGACAGGCTGCGTTGCCACGGCGGCAGCCATAGTATTCCGTTATTTCAAATGGCCGGAGAGTGGTGAAGGGACTATCCCTTCTTATTCTTATGACGGTCTGACTGTTCCCGGGACCACCCTGGGAAGGAAGTATGATTATGAAAACATGCCTTTGTCTTACCATGGCAACTATACTTCCACGCAGGCTGCCGCTGTAGCGGCCCTCATGTATGATATAGGCAGGTCTGTGAAGATGATGTACAGTCCGGATGCCTCAGGTGCATATACTCGTGATCTGCTCAATGCATGCCGCAACTATTTCTTTTATAACCCCGGAGCTTATCTGGGTTTCAGGTCTTCGTATTCGGACAGCCGCTGGATATCCATGCTCAAGGATCAGCTGGACAGGAATATACCTGTTATATACGGAGGAGATGACGGAGAGGGTGGACATCAGTTCGTGTTTGACGGGTATGACAACGCAGACATGTTCCATGTCAACTGGGGCTGGGGCGGAGCTGGAAACGGCTATTTCGCCATCACCAAGCTCGGTGGTTCCCAGATAGGCTATGTATTCAATTATAATCAGGATGCATTGTTTGATCTTTATCCTGAGGGAGGTTCCTTCTCGAACAACATTTTTCTCAGCTACGATACTTCCAAGCCTGAGTACAGGGGTATAGTTCTCTCTACTGATGATATAGTTCCCGGTGAGGAGTTTACCGTGACCAGGATGGGAAGTATAGTCAACACCGGTAAGAAGAAATTTACAGGCAGTGTCAGCATTGCGCTCTATGATAAAAAGCTGAACCTCAAGGAAGTGATTTCCAAGGAAATTCCAGTGGAACTGGAGGCGAAAGCCAAAGCGGTGTTTGACAATATCGATTGTCTGATCAAGGGTGAGGTTGTGGATGGAGACAGAATACGCGTACGCTATAAAGATGACTCCACTGAAGGATACTGTCAGGCAGAAAAGGAGGTCACAGGTTTTGTGACAGAGATAGTACTCAGCGGGGGAATCAGCCCTCAAAGGATTGCAGCCAATACCAGTCTTTCCTACGACAAGGCCAGCAGAAAGATAACCCTTGTCTGCAGGTATCCTGTGCAGTGCACTATCACCACTTCAGCCGGAATGATCCTGAAGAGACTCAGTGCCGAGGCAGCTGAACCTCTGGTTCTTGACCTGGCGGATTTCTCCGGCAGTGCGTTTGTAATTTCTCTGTCAAGCGGAGGAGGAAAGTCTTATCAGATTAAAATAGAAAAATAGGAGGCCTATGAAAAAGTTACTGACAATCATTACCTTACTTGCAGTGATGGCGGCTTCCTGCACCAAGCCGGACCCTACACTGGAGATTTCGTTCGACAAGCCGGAGCAGATGATAGTGGTTCCGGGGTCCGAACTGACAATAGGATATACGATCAAATCCGGTCTCAAGGATGTCGATTTTGTGCTCAAGCCGGGTTCCGGCATTGTGAGCGCGAATCTGCGCCCTTCTGCCGAGGATGCTCTCAAGGGGGAGATTCTGCTGAGGTTCGCCGGATCTTTCTCAACGGCTGTTCTTGAACTCAGCCTTTCGCACGAACTCAATGCCATTACGGCAAAGTTCACCTTCGAGGCCGAGACCCTCATGCGCGATTCGGCAGGCGCCTTCAACCTCGGCCCGGAGGGCGGAGTCATCAATCTTGATTTCAAGACAAATGTTCCTTACAAGCTTTCGATTCCGTCGAATGCCGCATCATGGGTGAAGGAAAGCTCTTCCAAGGCCGTCAGCAGCTACGGCATAGGCCTTGAAATAGCGCCGAATGACGGCTATGACCGAGCCACTACCGTCACCGTGGAGTGTGAATCCGGCAGCAGCATGCTCAGCTACAACATTACGCAACTGGGTGTACAGACTTACCTGGTTTTCGACTCGACTCTGGATTCGGTAGAACTGCCGGAGATTTTCGGGCAGAACCTCAGCGGCAGAATCCGTTGGAACAATCTGGGGGCGTTTTCCCTTTGGGAGCAGAAAATGACGCATGAATATGAGGGAGAGGCAATTCCTCACACCGTGACGATGCAGATGCTCGGTGCCGAGGGCTTCAGCTTCGGCAATCTGAGTGGAATAAGCAGAATAAATATTAAAGAATTCTAGGATATATGGACAAGAAAGTACTTCTTATGATTCTCGACGGATGGGGCGAGGGTAAAAAAGACCATTCAAATGCAATATATACACAGGGCTCTCCTTTCATCGACAGCCTGCGTGCAAAATATCCTATGTCTCACCTCAATGCCTGCGGCGAGTATGTAGGTCTTCCGGACGGACAGATGGGTAACTCGGAGGTGGGACACATGAACCTCGGCGCCGGCCGCGTGGTTTATCAGGACCTCGTGAAGATCAATATAGCATGCCGTGAGCACAAGCTCATGGAAAACAAGGAGATAAAGGCAGCTTACGATTATGCCAAGGCTAATGGAAAGAAGCTCCATTTCCTCGGACTCTGCTCTCATGGTGGAGTTCACTCAAGCCTCAATCACCTCTATGAGTTCCTCGCAGAGGCTCAGAAGGCAGGTCTTGACAAGGTATTCGTTCACTGCTTCATGGATGGCCGTGACACAGACCCTCGCAGCGGCCTCGGCTTCGTCCAGGAGCTTGAAGAGAACATGGCAAAGACCACAGGAAAGGTGGCTACCGTCTGCGGACGTTTCTACGCCATGGACCGTGACAAGCGCTGGGACCGTGTAAAGACAGCCTATGACATGCTCGTCGAGGGCAAGGGCGATGCTTTCGCTTCTGCAACCGAGGGTATCAAGGCCTCTTATGCCGCAGACGTCACTGACGAGTTCATCAAGCCTATCGTAGTAGAGAAGGACGGCATGATAGAGGAGGGCGACGCAGTCATCTTCTTCAACTTCCGCAACGACCGTGCACGTGAGCTTACCGCAGTCCTCACTCAGAAGGATATGCCAGAGGAGGGTATGAAGACCATGCCTCTGTACTACTGCTGCCTCACTCCGTACGATGCCTCATTCACCGGTCTCCACATCCTCTTCGACAAGGAAATCGTAAGCAACACCCTCGGAGAGACAGTCGCAAAGGCTGGCAAGAAGCAGCTCCGCATTGCCGAGACTGAGAAATACGCACACGTGACCTTCTTCTTCAACGGTGGCGGCGAGCAGCCTTTCGAGAACGAGAGCCGCATCCTCGTGAACTCGCCTAAGGTGGCAACCTACGACCTCAAGCCTGAAATGAGCGCCCTCGAGGTTACAGACAAGCTTCTCGGAGCCATACGCACAGAGGAGAACGATATGATCATCCTCAACTACGCCAACGGAGACATGATCGGCCATACAGGAGTCTACAGCGCCATCCGCTGCGCAGTGGCCTGCATCGACGGCTGCGTTCAGGCAGTTGTTACCAGCGCCCTCGAGCATGGCTATGTGGTGCTGATCACCGCAGACCACGGAAATGCAGACTACGCAGTCAATCCGGACGGCACACCTAATACCGCGCACTCTCTCAACCAGGTGCCTTTCATCGTAGTGGGAGCCGGCGACGAGGTGAAGAGCGTGAAGGACGGTGCTCTCTGCAATGTTGCACCTACCATTCTCAAACTCATGGGAATCCCTCAGCCTGAGAGCATGACAGCCGAACCACTTATCTGATAACAAAAATATGTACAAGTTCAAACCTATACTCAAGACTATGGTCTGGGGCACTGAGAGCTGGGTTCTCTCAGGTGTCCCGGGCAATGAGTCAGTAGTTGCCGAAGGCCCTGAGGCCGGCAAGACCATATGTGACATTTTTCCTGGTCAGTTCCCTTTGCTGATCAAGTTCATCGATGCACACCAGAATCTCAGCATCCAGGTTCATCCGGATGATGAGCTGGCCGCAAAGAGGCACAACTGCAAGGGTAAGACCGAGATGTGGTACGTCATCGGAGCATCCGAGGGCGCTCATCTTCTGAGTGGTCTCAAGGAGCAGATTGACCCTGAGAAGTATGTTGAACTCGTGGAGAGCGACAAGATCACCGATGTTCTCGCAGACTATCCTGTAAGCGCCGGTGACGTGTTCTTCCTCCCCGCAGGACGTATCCACGCCATAGGCGGAGGCTGCTATATCGCTGAGATCCAGCAGACTTCTAACATTACTTACCGTATCTACGATTACGGCCGCGTGGGTCTTGACGGCAAGCCTCGCCAACTTCATACCCAGGAGGCGAAGGACGCTGTGGATTACACCGTCCATGAGGATTACCGCACACATTACGTGGCACGCAAGGATGAGAGCGTAAGGCTCGTTTCCTGCCCGTTCTTCACCACAGACCTTCTTGACCTCGACAAGCCTTTCAGCATGAAGGTCGAGAGTGATTTCCTCATCGTGGTCTGCATGGAGGGTTCAGGTACCGTGAATGGTCTTTCACTCAAGGCAGGGGAGACAGGACTTCTTCTCAAGGAAGATCTGGAGATTGTCCCTGACGGAAATATGAAGCTTCTTACAAGTCACATTTAATCATGAAGAGAATAGCATTTGCAATAAGCCTGGTGCTCTGCAGCCTTTCATTGGCAGCCCAGGATAACATCCATTACGAATGGCAGGAAGGCTATGTCCGCAAGGCAGGCTTCCGCGGTACGCACTGTGCCAATCCGCGCAGGGTTGCGGTCCCGGATATCCCTGGATTCAAGACGTACAAGGCTGACCTGCACATGCATACCATCTTCTCAGATGCTCAGGTGACTCCTATGATGAGGGTCTATGAGGCATGGTATGAGAACATAGACATACTTGCCATAACGGACCATCATCCGGACCCAAGGACAAAATTCGACAACGGCGACATGAACAGGTCATACAGGGAGGCGTCCAAGTACGCCTCCGACCTGGGAGTGAAGCTGATCCGCGGATTCGAGCTCACCACCGGTGAGCCCATAGGTCACATCAACGTCCTTTTTCTCAAGGATGTGAACGAGTACAAGCTCGATTATCCGGTGAGGATGGGGCAGGCCGACAGCCTTTTGCTGAAGGCTCAGGCCGAGGGGGCATTCATCACGACCAACCATCCCGGCTGGCCTGATGAGAACAGCTTCCTCTCGGATTATATCAAGAATCACATAGGCAGCGGTCTCATAAAGGGCATAGAGGTATTCAACGATGCGGAATTCTACCCTATGGCCATAGACCATGCCAACAATTACGGCCTGACCATGCTGGGCTGCACGGACTCGCATTATCCTACCTATTTCTCATACGACCAGAAGGATAATCACCGTGCCATGACCCTGGTGTTTGCGAAGGACAGCAGCGATGAGGGCATCAAGGAGGCCCTGAACGCACACAGGACCATCGCCTGGGCCAACAATAAGCTTGCAGGACGCGAGGGTCTTCTCAAGTCTTTCCTGCATGCCTGCATCAAGGTCGAGTTCGTCCGCGAGGAAGCCGGCCTTGTGCATTTCAGGGTTTACAACTGCAGCGACATCCCTTTCCTTCTGGAGAACGAGAACCCTCAGGAGGTCATACGCATCCCTGCAAACGGTTATGCGGAGAGCTGGCGCAAGGCAGACAAACTCGGTTCTTCATATACTGTGAAGAACGCCTACATCACTTCCACGAAGCATCTCGAGGTCCCTCTGAGTTTCCTCCTCGAGGGGGATTATCCTCTCTATGCCCCGGCATTGCGCCCATCATCCGTGGAGTTTACCAAAGAAGGGTTCTCATTTGCACTTGCCGTGGATGAGGGTGATACTTATTATACCCTTGACGGCAGTGAGCCTACCACTGCCTCCACATTGTACGACGGTTCGGTCATCACTCTGAAGGAGTCCGCCACCATGCGCGCAGTGACCGTCAACGGCGGATACAGAAGTGCGGAGGCCACTATTGCCCTCCCGTTCTCAATGGCAGTGAAGTGCAAGGCCAAGAGGAATGGCGTCAGGTTCACGTATCTCGAGCATCCGGACATTCTTTCGACAAAGGATATTGAAAAACTGGGTGTGGTAAAGAAATCAGGCGTTTACAGCGATCTGCTCATCACGGACGGTGTGGGCAAGGATCATTTCGGCCTCGTCTTCACTGGTTTCATCAAGGTGGAGCAGACTGGCGTTTATCATTTCAACCTCGCATCCAACGACGGTTCGGAGCTTTTCATCGGTGAGGTTCTCACTGTGGACAATGATTCCTGCGAGGGCTATAAGATTGCTAAGGGTTCCATCTATCTTGAGAAGGGTTGCCATCCTTTCGTTCTGCGTTATTTCGAGGGTTATGGCGGGGAGAGTCTCCGTCTGGAATGGGTGACCCCGGGAGATAAAGTTTACAGCAAGGTTCCTGCAGAGAACCTGTTTATTGAGTAATGAGAAGAAAAGATTTCAATAAAAGTAAAAGAAGGTCCGGCCGCGGCGCCAGGGCCAAGTCTTATCCGGAAGTGACAGGACGCGTGCAGATGTCCCGCGAGGGTTTCATCTACGTGATCCCCGAGTCTCCGGAAGAGGCCGATGTTTTCGTTCGCGCCGCAAAGACAAGGAACGCCCTCAACGGCGATATAGTCAAGGTGGCAGTCACCCAGCCAGGCACGGAGAGCCGCAGGCGCGAGGGTGAGGTGGTGCAGATAGTCGAGCGTTCCAAGAAGCCGTTCGTCGGAATTCTGCATTTTGTTGGAAACCAGGCCTGGGTGCTCATGCAGAGCAAGTCCATGCCATATGATATAGAGGTTGACCGCGAGGCGGTTGCCGCTGCCGGCGGAGAGTCCGGCATGAAGGTCGCCGCAGTCGTGGACCGTTGGGACAGGCGTGACCCGAGCCCTGTGGGCCACGTGGTCGATGTGCTCGGCGCCCCTGGTGCCAATGATACGGAGATGCACGCGATTCTGGCCGAGTTCGACCTGCCTTACCGCTTCGAGAAGGAGGTTGAGGATGCAGCTGACAAAATCTCAGAGAAGATCACTTCTGCCGATATGGAGGGCCGACGCGATTTCCGCGACGTCTTCACTTTCACCATCGACCCTGCGGATGCCAAGGATTTTGACGACGCCCTGTCGTTCCGCAAGCTTCCAGGCGGCAATTTCGAGGTCGGCGTGCATATTGCCGACGTGAGCTGGTACGTGACTCCGGGGACTGTGGTGGACAAGGAGGCGCAGGCGCGAGGTACTTCCGTGTATCTTGTGGACCGCACTGTGCCTATGCTTCCGGAGAAGCTCTGCAATAAGCTTTGTTCGCTGCGTCCGCATGAGGATAAGTTGACGTTCTCGGCCGTGTTCGAGATGACGCCGGAGGCCAAGGTCGTGAAGTATTGGCTCGGCCGCACTGCCATCTGCTCTGATTTCCGCCTTGATTACGCTGAGGCTCAGAACATTATCGAGGCAGAGGTTCTGACTGACTCTGCTTCGCTGGAAAATATGGCTAACGCTCCGCAGAGTCAGTCAGAAACCTCTGCCAAGGAGGAGCAGCTGAGGGAGGCGATAGTTGTGCTGAACGGGATGGCTGCGAAGTTGAAGCAAGCCCGCTTCAAGGCTGGGGCGATCGATTTCGACCGTCCGGAGATGAAGGTTCTCGTGGATGAGGAGGGTCGTCCTGTGGATGTTTATGAGAAGCGTTCGAAGGAGGCAAACTGGCTTATCGAGGAGTTCATGCTTCTGGCGAACCGAACCGTTGCCGAGTTCGTTGCACGCAAGAACAAGGTGTTCGTCTATCGCGTACACGGTGAGCCTAATCCTGCCAAGTTGGAGATTCTGAGGAATTTCTCCAAGGGCTTCGGTTATAAGATGGGAGAGTCAGGGGATGGCAAGGCTGCCGCGCGCAGCATCAGCAAGTTGCTGGACAAGGCCATGGGTAAGCCGGAGTTCTCCGCCTTTGAGGATATGGCGCTTGGTTCTATGGCAAATGCTAGCTACAGCACTGATAATATCGGCCATTATGGCCTTGCTTTCAAGTATTATACCCATTTTACTTCCCCTATACGCCGTTATCCGGATCTGATGGTGCAGCGTCTTCTTGCCTTGTACCTCGGTGCCCCTTCTCCGGTTCCGGCATCGGTGGCAGAGGGTCAGATGGCCCTTGCTC